>JBOHWA010000467.1:0-15515 GCA_050735855.1 Binatia bacterium | reverse complement strand
GCGCGAGTCCCAATGTTCGCCCCATCGCAGACTTCCCCCCATCCTGTCCTTCCCCCACAAGGGGGGAAGGGACCTTGGGATCGGCGGCCCAGAATGAATGCACGCGGGAACCGCTTACGGCGCTTGGGGTCTAGAGCCGGACAACCCGTGCGTATCGAACCGTACCGCTCGCACCGCCGCACGACTGGACGGGCGGCGGCGAGCGGCGGCGGGTCGTCTAGCCCTTGACCGCCTTCGAGCGGGAGACCTCGTTCTGGAAGCGGATCTGGCCGGTTTCCAGCTCGAGCACCTGCAGGAACAGCGTGTACTGCACGCGGCGCACGTTGTTGAGGCGCTCGTCGACCGAGGTGACCTTGCCGGTGAACAGGTACTGGGCGCCGAGCTGGCGGCCGAAGCGCTGCGCGGTGCGCGGGTCGTACGCGGCACCAGCCTGGACGCCAATCTCGCGGATGAGCGCCTCCTGGGTGGCGCGGTCGACGACGCGCACGCGGTTCGTGTTGACCAGCGAGGTCTCGATCGACGAGAGCAACGTCAGCATCTGATCGTCGAGGTGCTGCGAGGTGGCGTTCTGGATCGGCCAGATGGCGACCACCGGCGGCTTCGCCGCGGTCTTGATCGTCTCCTGCCAGAAGGGCGACGCCTCGAGCGTCTTGAGATAGTCGGCCACCAGATAGGTGATGTCGTCGCGATCGAGCGTGGTGCTCATCGCCGGCCGATCCAGATCGGGATTGTCCGTCCCCTCGCCACCGCGCATGGCGGTCGCCGCACAACCCGATTGGACGGCGACCAGCCCGGCCAGGCCGAGGACCAACAGACGGCGCACGCCGCGCGCCGGCGATGCCCCTTCGTGCGAGCAACGCCTCATCCGAACAACCCTCCGATCGAGGCAAACGGCAGCAGCACCAGATCGAGCGGCACCGTCAGCAGATAAAGCGGCGCCTTGGCCGCCGGCACCAGGGTCGAATCAGATACGCCGCGCGTCATGGCGAAGATGTAGCTGTCGTTGTACCAGCTCTTCGGCTGCGGCGGCACAGGCTGGTAGCGCGGTTCGAGCTCGCGCGGCGGCGGCTCGGTCTCCTGCGCCAGCTGGATGACGTCCGCGTGGCGCTCCGGTACCGGCAGCGCATGGCCCGCGCTCGCCGCGGTCAGGGCGGCGAGGAGCGCGAGGGATCTGAGCATTCGTCGATGTAGATTCATCTGGTTTCCTTCTCGGGGATGCGGAGCGGGAGTCAGTCGAGATCCTGGCCGTTCATGCCGGCGTTCTTGCGCGCGCTGCGCATGAGGTCGTCGACGATCGCGCCGACCTTGGTCGGATCGTCGACCGGCTCGGCGGTGGGGCCGCGATGCCAGCCTTCGGCGACGGCGAGGACCGCGCCCGAGGCTTCGAAGACACGGCCGGTGATGTGGGCCGACTGGCTGCTGGCGAGCCAGGTGACGATCGGGGCGATCCAGCGCGGGTGCATGCGCGCCTTGTCCGCCTCGCTCGCCTGGCCCATGCCGAGATCCTCGGTCAGGCGCGTCAGCGCGCCGGGGGCGATGGCGTTGACGGTGATGCCGTAGCGGCGCAGCTCGCGCGCGGCGATGATCGTGAAGGTGGCGATGCCGGCCTTGGCGGCGCCGTAGTTGGTCTGGCCGGCGTTGCCGTAGATACCCGACACCGACGTGGTGTTGATGAGGCGGGCGTCGACCTTCTGGCCCTGCTTGACCAGCTCGCGCCAATACGCGGCGGCGCGCTGGGCGGGGCCGAAGGTGCCCTTCAGGTGGACCTTGATGACGGCGTCCCACTCGCCCTCGGTCATGTTGATCAACATGCGGTCGCGCAGGATGCCAGCGTTGTTGATCAGCACGTCCAGCCGGCCGAAGCGGTCGACGGCGCTGCGGATCATGCGCTCGGCGGCACCAAAATCGCTGACGTCGTCGCCGTTGGCGATCGCCTCGCCCCCGGCCTTGGTGATCTCCGCCACCACCTCCTCGGCCGGGCCGAGCGAAGTGCCGCTGCCGTCGCGCGCACCGCCGAGATCGTTGACCACGACCTTGGCGCCGTGCGCCGCCAGCATGAGCGCATACTCGCGCCCGATGCCGCGCCCGGCTCCGGTGATGATGCAGACCCGTCCCTCGCACAGCTTCGCCATGTCGCTCCCCTCGTCTCGTCGCGTCGATCGGCCTACAGGCCATAGTCGACCGCGCTGGCGCTCTGCAAACGTTCCCCGCTGCTCCCGCTCGCCGGTTTTCAGGGTCGGACCAGCGTTTGCTCGACGCTGGGCGGCGGGCTAGGTGCTGCGGGATGTCGACTGGGCCACTGCGCATTGGAATTCTCGGGGCGGCGCGCATCGCGCCGATGGCGCTCATCCGTCCGGCCCGCCAGGTGCCGGAGGCGGCGGTGGTGGCGGTGGCCGCGCGCGACCCGGCACGAGCCCAGGCGTTCGCCACCAAGCACGGGGTGCCGCGCGTGCTGCCGTCGTACGACGCGCTGATCGCCGATCCGGACATCGACGCGATCTACAACCCGCTGCCCAACAACCTGCACGCCGAGTGGAGCATCAAGGCGATGGAGGCGGGCAAGGACGTGCTGTGCGAGAAGCCGCTGGCCTCGAACGCCGACGAGGCCTCCACCATGGTGCTGGCGGCGGCGCGCACCAACCGCACGCTGATCGAGGCCTTCCACTACCGCTATCACCCGCTCGCGGCGCGCATGAAAGCGATCATCGATTCGGGCGCGCTCGGCGTGGTGCGCCACATCGAGGCGACGATGTGCATCCCGCTGCTGGTACCGGGCGACATCCGCTTCCGCTACGACCTGGCCGGCGGCGCGACGATGGACGTCGGCTGCTACACGATCAACCTGGTGCGCTTCCTGGCCGGCGCCGAGCCCGAGGTGGTGCGCGCCGGGGCGCGGCTGTCGTCGCCCAACGTCGATCGCTGGATGACCGCCGACTTCCGCTTCGCCGACGGCCGCACCGGCCGCATCACCTGCTCGCTGCTGTCGCGCTCGCTGCTGCGCCTCGCCGCGGTGGTGCGCGGCGACCGCGGCGAGATGCGCGTCTTCAACCCGTTCGCACCGCACTTCTATCACCGCCTCAGCGTGCGCACCGGCGCGGGGCGCAGCGTCGAGCACGTCGCCGGCGACGCCACCTACACCCACCAGCTGCGCGCCTTCATCGACGCCGTGCGGCACGGCACGTCGCTGCCGACGGAAGCCGGCGACGCGATCGCCACCATGCAGGTGATCGACGCCGTCTATCAGCGCGCGGGGCTGCCGCGCCGCGGCACCTGAGGACCTGCGCACTGCGTGTAGCGCCTGAACACGACCATCACCGTCCCGGGGCCAGGCCCTCCACCACATTCGCGAACACCGTCGGGTCGAACGACAGCACGCTGATCGCCGTCGTGTCGACGCCCGCCGCGACATAGGCGGCGAGGCGCTCGCGGCATTCCTCGAGCGATCCGAAGATGGCGATGGCGTCGACCAGGCGGTCGCTCATGCCCTGGCGGGTGAGGGCGCGGTCGCCGCTCTTGAAGCCGCGCTCGATCAGCGCCGCCTCCTCCTCGAAGCCGTACCAGGCGGCGTATTTGTTGTAGACCGGGGTGGCGAAGTAGCCGGTCAGGGCGCTGCGGAAGAGGTCGCGCGCGCCGGCCTTGTCGTCGGTCACCAACACCTGCTGGCGGCAGACGATCTCCAGCGACGCCGGATCCTTGCCGGCGCGCTGTGCCCCGGCGGCGACGTGCGCACGCGTCGGCGCCACCGCCGGCACCGGCAGCAGGTTGACGGCGACGCCATCACCGATCTCGCCGGCCAGCTCGAGCATCGCCGGGCGCAGTGCCCCGACGTAGATCGGCACCGGCCCCGGCGGCGGCACCATCAAGCGGAAGCCGTGCGTGCGCAGCGTCTCGCCGTCGAGCGCCACCTTCTTGCCCTCCAGCATGCCGCGCACGGCGGTGACCGTCTCGCGCACGCGCGCCAGCGGCTTGCGAAACGGCGTGCCGTGCCAGTTGCCGACGATCGCATGACTCGAGGCGCCCAGCCCGAGAATGAAGCGCCCGCCCGCCAACTGCGCCACCGTGCCGGTGGCCGCGGCGATGGTCGCCGGCGTGCGGATATAGACCGGCGACACCGCCAGCCCGATCCGCACCCGCTTGGTCACCTGCGCCACCGCGCCAGCCAGCACGAAGGGATCCGGCCCGCCGGTCTCGGCGATCCAGATGCTCTCGTACCCGAGATCCTCGGCCCGCCGCGCCCAGTCGAGGCAGGCCGCCACATCGCCGGGCACGGGAAGACTGAGCGCCAGCTTACCAAGATTCATCGATTCTCCTTTGGGGAAAAGACGTGATCGGTGTGCGGTGCCAAAAGCTCTGAGAACTGCACAACGGATTGAACGGATTCACTGATGCATCCTCAGGAATCCGGTCAATCCGTTCAATCCGTTGTTGGACTTGCTCCTTCTTGAGGCAAAGCGCGGTGACCAGAGTCCGGTCGGACGGAGCTCCGGCTCCGACCAGTCACCGGTCACGCCCTTCTCCGCTACCGGTTTCGGCTGGATTTCTCCACCCGCACGCCGTATGACCGGCGCACGAGTTTTCCCCATGAACGGCAAGGATCGTCGCTATCTGCGCGGCTTGGCGCACGCCCTCAATCCGCTGGTGATCGTCGGGCAGCGCGGGCTGACCGACGCGGTGGTGCGCCAGGTGGACCAGGCGCTGACCGACCACGAGCTGATCAAGGTGCGCGTCGCCGGGGAGGCGCCGGTGCATCGCGACGAGGCGAGCGCACTGCTCGCCGAGCGCACCGGCTGCGAGGTCGCCGGCACCATCGGACGCGTCATGATCCTCTACCGCGCCAACCCCGAGCGGCCGAAGATCGTCCTTCCCGCCGGCACCGAGCCGTGAGGGCGGCATGTCTTTCTACGAGCGGCTGAGCGCCCAGGACGCTTCGTTCATCGGCCTCGAGGATGCGCGCTGCCATATGCACGTCGGCGGCGTCATGCTGTTCGACGCTGCCCCGCTCCGCACGCCCGAGGGCGGCATCGACATCGAGCGCATCTACCGGGTGATCGAGGCGCGCCTGCACCTGGTGCCGCGCTTCCGTCAGCGCCTCGCCTTTCTGCCGTACGAGCAACTGCCGATCTGGATCGACGACGACCGCTTTCGCCTCGCCTACCACGTGCGCCACACCGCGCTGCCCAGGCCGGGCGACGAGCGCATGCTGAAGCGGTTGGTCGGGCGCATCATGTCGCAGCAACTCGACCGCGGCCGGCCGCTGTGGGAGATGTGGTTCGTCGAGGGGCTGGAGAACGATCAGTTCGCCCTGATCAGCAAGACGCACCACTGCATGATCGACGGCGTCTCGGGCGCCGACCTGATCTCGGTGATCATGGAACCGTTCCCCAACCTGGATCCCGGCGAGCCGCTCGCCTGGATGCCGCGCCAACATCCCAGCGACGCGCGCCTGATCGTCGACGAGGTGCGCCGCCGCCTGGTGCAACCGCTCGACGTGCTGCGCGCCGCGCGCACGGCGATCCGTCACCCGGAGACCACCCTGGCCAAGGTCGAGGAGTCCGTCTCCGCCCTCGCCGAGGCCTTCTCGCCGGCGCTCTCCCCTGCGTCGCAGCTGCCGATCAACACCGAGGTGGGGCCGTCGCGCCGCTTCGACTGGACCGCCATGGCGGTGGCCGACCTGAAGGCGGTCAAGGCCGTCCTCGGCGGCACGCTGAACGACGTCGTGCTGGCGACGGTGAGCGGCGCGCTGCGCCGCTTCTGCCAGCTGCGCGCCATCGACCCCGATGTGCTCAATGTCCGCGCCCTGGTGCCGGTGAGCGTGCGCGGCGCCGCCGAGCACGGCGCGCTGGGCAACCGCATCACCGAGATCGTCGCGCCGCTGCCGATCCATCTCGAGGACCCGCTCGCCCGCCTGGAGGCGGTGCGCATCACCATGGGCGGCCTGAAGGAATCGAAGCAGGCGCTGGGCGGCGAGGTGATGACCGCGATCGCCGAATGGACGGTGCCCACCGTGCTGGTGCAAGCCGTCAAGCTGGCGCTGCGCGCCCGGCCGTACAATCTGACGGTCACCAACGTGCCGGGCCCGCAGATCCCGCTCTACTTCGCCGGCTGCGAGATGAAGACGACCTTCCCGGTCGTCCCGCTGCTGCAGAACGTCGCCCTGGTCGTCGGCCTGTTCAGCTACAACGGCGGCCTGTTCTGGGGCCTCACCGCCGATTGGGAGCAGATGCCCGATCTGCACGACTTCGTCGGCTTCATCGAGGAATCGTTTGCCGAGCTGCAGCAGTGCGCGGCGCGGGCGACGGCGGCGGCGATGCCGAAGCGGCGCATGGCGCGACGGCGGGCCTCGGCGCGCGGCTGATTTTTCAACGCAGAGGGCACAGAGGAGCGCAGAGGACAACGCGGAACTCAGGCTCCTCCTCTGCGATCCTCTGCGGCCTCTGCGTTGAAAAGCACGGTATGCGGCAACTCAAATCGTACGCGGGACTGAACGCGCTGATCACCGGCGCCTCCAGCGGTATCGGCAAGCTGCTCGCCCTGCGCATGGCGCGCGAGGGGGCGCGGGTTGCGCTGGTGGCGCGGCGGGCGGCGGAGCTCGAAGCGGTCGCTGCTGAGATTCGCGCCGCGGGTGGGGAGGCGGTGGTGCTGCCGTGCGACGTCGCCGATCGCAGCGCGGTGTTTACCGCCGCCGAGCGCGCCCAGCGCGAGCTCGGCGCGGTAGACATCCTGGTCAACAACGCCGGCTACGGTCACCATCGCCCGTTCCTCGAGTGGGATCTCGACGACATGGAACGGCTGATGCGTGTCAACTTCATGGGCACGCTCTACTGGACCAAGGCGCTGCTGCCGGCGATGGTCGCGCGCGGACGGGGGTGGCTGGTGTTCATGGCCTCGGTGGCGGGCAAGATCGGGGTGCCGGACGAGACGATCTATGCCGCGTCGAAGTTCGCCACCGTCGGGCTCGCCGAGGCGCTGTCGATCGAGGTCGAGGACGCCGGGGTGCACGTGCTGACCGTCTGCCCGGGCGCCATCCGCACCGAGTTCTTCGACCAGGAAGCGCTGGCGCGCATGCCGCCGGTGGCCAAGCGCGGCATGGTCGAGCCCGCCCCGTTGGTCGAGGCGATCATCGCCGCGCTCGCCGCCGGCAGGCACGAGCTGACGTATCCGCGCTACATCGCCGCCGGCTACCTGACCAAGGCGCTGGCGCCCGGCTTCATGCGCCGCAACGTCAAGCGCACGACGCTCGACGCGATGGCGAAGGCGCACCGCCGACGCGACGACTAGAGCCGGGCGAGCGCGGTGCGGATCGCCACCGGGTCCGAGTAGTCGGCGAACACCGGGCCGGCGCCGGCGGCGGTCAGGCGGGCGCGGCCGTCGGGGTGCTCGTTGATGCCGACGAAGCCGATGCCGACCGCGGCGGCGGCGGCGACGTCCCATACGCCGTCACCGAAGTAGACGGCGGCGCGGCGATCGAACGGCCGGCCGTAGTGGGCGGCCGCGGCGTGCAGGGCGCGCTCGAGGATCTCCCAGCGCGCCTGCTCGCGGTGCGAGAAGCCGCCGCACGGGAAGCGGGCCGCGAGCCCGATGACGCCCAGCTTGGCGCGCGCCGAGCCCTCGACGCAGCCGGTCGCCAGCGCGACGGCGTCGCGCAGCCCGCCGACGAACTCGACCGCGCCGGCCACCGGCCGCACCGCCAGCTCGGCCGACGCGAGGCCCAGGTGTAAATGGTGGACGAAGCGCGCCAGCGCCGCGTCGACATGCGCGTCGGCGTGTGGCAGCGCCGCACGCCGCAAGACGCCGCGCACATAGCCGTCGTCGCTGAGCACCATGTCGGGGGAGAAGCTCAGATCGACCGGCGCCCCGCAGTGCTCCGCGAAGGCGCGTGCGAAGGCGATCTCCTCGGCGACGTGCAGCAGGGTGCCGTCGATATCGAACAGCAGCAGGCGGTCCATCGCGTCACGCCGCCAGCGGCGCCCGCTGCGGCGCCGCCTGTCCGGAGGCCATCGCGCGGCGCATCAGCCACAGGCCGAGCGCCACGCTGGCGAGCGAGAACCATTGCGCCGTCGTCAGCCCGAGGATCCACGCCGGGTTGCGGCGCACGAACTCGATCGCCAGACGGATCACGCCGGAGTAGACGAGGTACTGGCCGAGGAGATGCCCGGGCGGGACGCGGAAGCGCTGTCGCCAGAGCGTGGCGAACACGAGCAACAGGAGCACCAGCTCGTAGATCGGCGTCGGATGCACGCGATCGGTGGTCGGCACGACGCCGTCCGGGTAGCTCATCCCCCACGGCAGATCGGTCGGCACGCCATAGTCGCCGTCACCGGAGAGCTGGCAGCCGATGCGGCCGATCGCCAATCCGATGGCCAGGGCCGGCGCCGCGATGTCGCAGACCACCAACGCCGGCAGGCCCGCACCGCGCGCCCACCACAACACCGCCACCGCGCCGCCGACGACGCCGCCGTACCAGACCCAGCCGCTCGACGAGAGCAGAAAGGCGAGCGGATCGTCGATGAAGTACTGCCAGCCGGTCGGGATGATGAACAGGCGGGCGCCCACCCAGCCGCCGATGTAGGCCCAGAGGACGAAGTCGTAGGCGACGCGCTGATCGTAGCCGCGCTCGACCACATCGCGCCGGATCACCAACAGCGCGGCCAGGAAGCCGAGGAACGCCATCGCCCAGAAGCTGGGGATGGCGATGTCGCCAAGGTAGAAGAGAACCGGTCGCATCTATGCCGTCACTCCCGGCCCGCCCGACGCATCGCGCCTGGCTCGCACCCGCATGGATCCGCAGCGGCTGATCCCAAGGTCCCTTCCGCCCTTGCGGGGGAAGGGCAGGATCGGGGTTTGCTCACAATGCACGGCTGTCCTCATCCCGAACCCCCCATCCTGTCCTTCCCCCGCAAGGGGGGAAGGGACCCTCGATATCGATCCCGCGACAACATGCAGCGCCTCGACCCCATCTATCGGCAGTGCCATCTAGGCCAAGACCTCCCGCGGCCGTGCATACAGCCGCCACAGCAGGGCGCAACCGATCGTCATCGAGGCCAGGCTCATCCACTGCGGCAGTGTGAGGCCGAGGCCGACGACGGGATTGCGGCGCACGAACTCGACCGCGAAGCGGACGGCGCCGGTGGCGACCAGGTACTGGCCGAGCAGGCTGCCGGGCGGCCGGACCCAGGCGCGCTGGCGCCACAGGCCGGCGAAGATGAGCAGATAGAGCACCATCTCATAGATCGGCGTCGGATGGACGGCGTCGGTCGTCGGAACGACACCGTTCGGGTAACTCATCGCCCAGGGAAGGTCGGACGGCACACCGTAGTCGCCGTCGCCGGAGAGTTGGCAGCCGACGCGGCCGATCGCCTGCCCGATGGCGAGGCACGGCGCGGCGAGGTCCAGCACATCGCCGATCGGCAGCCGCAGGCGGCGTGCGGCCAGCAGGACGGTCACCGCGCCGCCGATCACGCCGCCCTGCCACACCCAGCCGCTGCCCGAGAAGAGCAGTTCGAGCGGCGCGCGCTGGAACTGCTCCCAGGCGGAGAAGACCAGGAACAACCGCGCCCCGACGAAGCCGCCGATGTACGACCACAGGATCAGCTCGTACGCCTGCCCCTCATCATGCCCCTGGCGCCGCAACTCGCTGCGCGCGACGAACAGCGCGGCCAGAAATCCCAGAAAGACGGTCGCCCAGAACGCTTCGACGGGAAACCCGAACAGATGGAAGAGGACGGGGTACATAGGGGCGAGTACGCGACCGGGCTTGGTCCAAAAACTCAGAGACCCAACAACGGATTACACGGATCGAGCGGATTTCTGAGCCCTACTGCGTGAAATCCGCGCAATCCGTGTAATCCGTTGCTGACTGATTTCCTGGGCAACTCGACGGTAGACTACATGGTGCGTGCCCGGTGGTCACGGGTCACGCCTCTTCCGGGCCTCACATCCCGATCACGTTGTACCCCGAATCGACGTGCAGGATCTCGCCGGTGATGCCGCTGGCGGCATCGGAGCAGAGGTAGAGCGCGGCGGCGGCGACCTCGTCGGCGGTGACGTTGCGGCGCAGCGGGGCGCGCTCCTCGTAGTGGTGCAGCATGGTGCGGAAGCCGGCGATACCGGCGGCCGACAGGGTGCGCAGCGGGCCGGCGGAGATGGCGTTGACGCGCACGCCGGCCGGGCCGAGATCGGCGGCGAGGTAGCGCACGCAGGTCTCCAGCGCCGCCTTGGCGACGCCCATCACGTTGTAGTTCGGGATCACCTTCTCGGCGCCGAAATAGGTCATCGTCACCAGCGCGCCGCGATTGGGCGCCAGCAGCGGCTCGGCGCAGCGCGCGAGTGCGATCAACGAGTAGGCGCTGACCTCGAGCGCGACCTGGAAGCCCTGCCGCGCCGTGTCGACGAAGCGCCCCTTGAGATCGTCGCGCTCGGCGAACGCGAGCGAGTGCACGACGGCGTCGAGCCCGCCCCAGCGCGCGCCGAGATCGGCGAAGACGGCGGCGATCTGGGCGTCGCTGGTGACGTCGCAGGGCAGCACCGCATCGACGCCGATCGACGCGGCCAGCGGGCGCACGCGCTTCTCGATCTGCTCGTTCGGATAGGTGAGCGCCAACTCGGCGCCCTCGGCGCGCAGGCGCTGCGCGATCGCCCAGGCGATGCTGTGGTCGTTGGCGACGCCGAAGATGGCGGCGCGCTTGCCGGTCATGCTGCCCATGGCGGAAACTCCGGGGGCCCGCGATCTGCCCAAGTAGGACCAGACGCCAACAACGGATTGAACGGATTCAGCGGATCTCGGAGTCTTCCTGCGCGGAATCCGCTGAATCCGTTCAATCCGCTGTTCAATCTCATCTGGGACAGCCCAAAAAAAAGGAGGGGGCTGATTGCTCAGCCCCCTCCGGGTGAATCAGTGACGGATGCCCGTCATGCGCGCCTTAGCGTGAACGACGGCGCACCCAGATCAGCATGGCCGCCGGCAGCAGCAGCAGCCAACCAGCCTGGCTGCTCGCCGGAGCGACGATCTGGCAGCCATCGTCGCAGTTGGTGACCGGCGGAACGACGCTGCGCGTCGGTGTCGCCTGGCCAGCGGTGTTGGTCGGCGTCACGTCCGGCGACACCGTCGGCGTCGGGGTCTCGGTGGGAACTTCGCCGCCGGTGACCGTGATGGTGCCGTCGACGCAGCTCGTCGCCACCTCGCCGCCTTCGGGATCGCTCGACAGCGCGCCCGAGCAGGTCAGCGGATAGTCGCCCGGCTCTGCGTCCGTGGCCACCGCGATATCGCAGGTGTAGAGGACCGAGCCGTCAGGAATCGGGGCGACATTCTCGAGCGACAGGACCAGCGCCTTGACAGCCGTGCAGGTGCTGCCGACGCTGCAACCCGACGGCTGGAACGAGAACGCCGTGCCGCCCTTGTCGATCGCCTCGTTGCGCGCGCACATCGGCCGGCCCTGCTCGGTGGCCCGGATCGCCGCTTCCGGCGTGAAGGAGATGATGTTCTCGGTGCCGGCAACTTCCACGCCCGTATTGAGGGTGGCGCTGACCGTCGCGTTGCCGCCTTGCCCGGCCGTCGCACTGCTGATGACGATCTCGGCATCGGTCGGCACTACGCCCTCGACGGTGACGATGCCGTCGATACCCTCGACGGCGACTTCGTTGCCGTCCGGGTCGCTGCCGAGCACGTCGACGTTCGAGAGCTCATAGGCCCCGTTCGGCGCGCTCTCCGCGATGGCGACCAAGCAGGAGTAGAGGACCGAACCGTCCGGGATCGGCGTGACATTCTCGAGCGACAGGACCAGCGCCTTGACGCCCGTGCAGTCGGTCCCGACCGTGCAGCCCGAGGGCTGGAACGAGAAGGCCGTGCCGCCCTTGTCGATCTCCTCGTTGCGGGTGCAATTCGGCCGGCCGTTGGCCAGCGCCTGAACGGCGACTTCCTTGCCGGCCGGGAACTGGATGACGTTCTCGGTGCCGGCGATCGAGGCCTCACCGGTCGCCAGCGTGGCGGTGACCGTGGCGACATCACCCTGGGCGCCGCTGGCGTTGCTGATGGTCATCGACTGTGCACCTGCCGACGAGGCGCCGATCGCCAGCATCGCTGCCGCCGCAAAGCTCCAAACCTTCAACTGCTGACTCGTTCTCATGACTTGCCCTCCCCTGGAATAGACGGTTGGCGGTTCATACATCATCTCGCAGAGCCCAAGCAACTGCGAAACGCGCGATTTGTGAGACTATTCTGTGTGGTCCAGGCCCGTCGTTCACCCCTGCGCCGGACAGCCGTTCAGGGCGTTGTTCACGCCAGCGATCAGCTCGTTGATAGAGACGACACCGTTGCCGTTGGGGTCGAACGCGGTACAGGTGCTCACGTCGGCATTGCCCAGGGCGATGTTGACGCCACTGATCAACTCGCCGATCGACACCGCACGATTGCCGTTGCAGTCGCCGACGCAGACCGTCGTGGTGCCGGGGGTGATGGTGACCTTGCCATCGACGAAGGCGACCCGGCTGACGTTGCTGCTGTCGCCGGTGACGTCGCAGGCGGCCTGGTCGCCGATCGACAGATTGGCGGCGAACTGCGGCTTCTCCGGCGTGCCGTTGTCGGTCGCAGCGAAGACGTGCAGCGCCTTGTCGCCGGCCTCGGCATCCGCCGCCGCGCGCAGGGTGAGCTGCACGATCTGGCCGTCGTCCGGTAGCACGGGAATCTCGACCGGCCCTTCCTCAGGCAGCGACTTGGGACCGTAGACGACGATGTTGACGAAGTTGTCGCGCGTCTGCCCGTCGCCGGGGCACAGGCAGCGGTTGCGGTTGGTGCATTGTGCGTTCTCGATCACGACCGTGAAGTTGTCGGCGATCGCCGCGGCCGGCGTCACCGATCCAGCCGCGAGATTACCCTCGGTGCAGTCGAACACAAGCGGGGTGGCGCTGCCGGAGCCGGGGATGCCGAGCGTGAACGCCAGCGCCGCGACCTCGTCGTTGCCCTTGCCGGACTCGCCGTCGTCGGCGCCCTGCTTGAAGCTGATCGGCACGTTGACCGTCGCGCCCCTGGCGACCGACAGATTGTTCGGCACGCTGATCTCGGCACAGTTGGCGGTGCACGCGGCGTTGGCATTGCCCGGAGCCGGACAGGGCTGCGCCATCGCAGAGCTGGCGGCGAGGCTGGTCAGGATGCCCGTCGCCACCGCGAGCCGTCGCATCATCCGCCATTCTCCTCGCTGGGCGCGCCCGATGTGTGCCACGTCCGCCGTCCTCCGCTCCGCCAGGGGAACGCACTGCTGTGCCGTGTCGGCATTTGCTGAGTTGGTCACTGTTACCTCACTCGACCTTGAGCTGTCAAAGGCGCTCCGGCGGCGGACTCATTCCGCAGGGCAGCCGTTGAGCGCGTTGTTCACACCAGAAATGAGCTCGTTGATACCGACCGTGCCGTTGCCGTTGGCGTCGAACGCCTCGCAGGCATCGAGCGATTGGCTCCCGAGGGCGATGTTGACCCCGATGATGAGCTCGTTGATCGCGACGGTACCGTTGTCGTTGCAGTCGCCGACGCACGCCGGGACCGGCGGGGCGGCGAGATTGACCAGCACCGAGACCGAGGCGCCGTCCAGATTGTCGGTCACCAGATCCGGCACGCGGTCGTTGTCGAGGTCGGCGGTGGTGAT
The DNA here is from genome assembly GCA_050735855.1 of Binatia bacterium. Classification (GTDB taxonomy): domain Bacteria; phylum Desulfobacterota; class Binatia; order HRBIN30; family CADEER01; genus JBOHWA01. The sequence continues at coordinate 1,884 of JBOHWA010000467.1, read as the reverse complement.
GCCGTACGGCGAGAAGCTGGTGGCGAACTGGACCGCCGGCTCGAAGGTGCCGTCGCCGACGCCGAGCAGCACCGACGCCGTGCCATCGAAGAACTCGAGGGTGCCGAAGCTGTCGGCGGTCGCCAGGTCGGTGATTCCGTCGACGTTGTAGTCGCCCGCCGTGACGGCCTCCGGGAACCCGCCGACTTCGTAGCTCACCGCGTCGGCGAAGGTGCCGTCGCCGTTGTTCAGCAGCACCGAGACGGTATCGCTGAATTCGTTCGCCACGGCGATGTCGTTGGCCGCATCGCCGTCCAGCCGCGCGATCACCACGCCGGTCGGCGACTCCTCGACCGCCAGCGGCTCGCCGACGGCAAACGTGCCGTCGCCGTTGCCGGTCAGCACGACGATCGAATTGACGTCGGGCTCGGCCAGGCTGACCACCAGGTCCTCGTCGTCGCCGGCATCGAGGCGGCCGACGGCGAGGCCGAGCGGGTCGCCGGCCACCGGCGTCTGCAGCAGCTCGCCGAAGGTGCCGTCGCCGTTGCCGAGGCGCACCGAGACGGTGTCGCTGAAGTTGTCGGCGGTGGCGACATCGGTGTTGCCGTCGGCGTTGAAGTCGGCCAGTACGACGCCTTCCGGCGAGCCGCCCATGGCGACGCTGACCGCCGCAGCGAAGGTGCCGTCGCCGTTGCCGATCAGCACGCTGATGTCGTTGCCGAACTCGTTCGAGACCACCAGGTCGAGCACGGCGTCGGCATCGAGCAGGCCGGCGGCGATGCCGGCCGGCGCCGACCCGGCCAACGGCGTCGCCCCGACGGTCAGACCGCCGGCGCCGTCGCCGAGCAGGATCGTGACATCGTCCGAGCCGTTGTTGGCGGTGGCGATGTCGAGCTTGGCGTCACCGTTGAAGTCGCCCGCCACCGAGGCGAGCGGCGAGTCCGAGCAGTCGACCCCGGCCGTGCAGCCCGTCGGGCCGAGCGGCGTTTCGACTTGCGGGGCGAAAGCAGCCGGCGTCACCTGCGCGATGACGGCCGCTGCGAGCAACACACCCATGCCGACGGACGCGATCGAACCCCGTCCCCCCCACCTGCGTTCTCGGCTCAAAATGCACTCCTCGGCTACGACTGGCGTCAGTGTTCGGTGACGAGGGACCGGCATCGCGTGATCGACCGGTCTATCGACTCCGGCGCGCCCGCTGTGACGCATCGCCACCGACTAGGACAGATGGATCCAGCTTTGCCGGCGCACATGATCTTTGTCAAGGCGCGCAAGGGTTCCCGCGCTCTACTGCGCAGAGATGGTGGACTCGTTCGGATTGCTGCACCGGCCGCGCCGCCGCCGGATGAGCGCCCCCCGGGCTGGGATTGTGCCGCGAAGCGCAGGTGGTATAGAGCGACGCCCGACATGACACGACCCGCCCTCGCCGGACTGCGCGTGCTCGAGTGCGGCCAGATGGTCTCGGCGGCCTACGCCACCAAGCTGCTCGCCGACCTCGGGGCCGAGGTGATCAAGGTCGAGCCGCCCGAGGGCGATGCGTCGCGCCGCCGCGGGCCGTTTCCGCGCGGCGAGGCACACCCCGAACGCAGCGGGCTGTTCCTCTACCTGAACACCAACAAGCGCAGCGTCCGCCTGGATCTGGACACGGCGGACGGCCGCACCGCGTTCGACGCGCTCGCCCGGCGCGCCGATCTGTTCGTGCACAACCTGGCACCGCGCAGCCTCGACGCCGCCGGCCTCGCCTACGAGCGGCTGGCGGCCGCCAATCCGCGCCTGGTGATGACCTCGATCACGCCGTTCGGCAGCAGCGGACCGCGGCGCGATGACGAGGCGACCGCCCTGACGCTGTGGAACGCGGGCGGCATCGCCTATCTCAATGGCAGCCCCGAGGCCGAGGAGCTGCCG
>JBOHWA010000466.1:0-6440 GCA_050735855.1 Binatia bacterium | reverse complement strand
CCTCCACGCTTGCCGCCCAACGGGCAGTTCGATAACTACCCCGATGGCGCTGCGCGCCGTTTCCCCCACCCCACGACAAGGCAGGATCGACGAATGGATCTGAGCTACAGCGCCGAGTACGAGCAGTTTCGCGTCGAGGTACGGCAGTTTCTCGATAAGCATTGGAGCGACGAGGACCGCAACAGCGCCCCGCCGCCGGAGGGCCAGGCGGCCCTGATGGGCGCCGTGGTGCGCACCGACGCGCGCGCCACGGAGTTCCGCCTCGAAGCGATCCGCCGCGGCTACCTCTACCGGCACGTGCCGCGCGTCTACGGCGGCGGCGAGCAGCCCTACGATCCGCTGAAGAGTGTCATCATCGCCGACGAGTTCCGCCGCGCCAAGGCGCCGGCGGAGGTGGTCGGCCAGGGGCCGAGCATGCTGGCGCCGACCCTGGTCGAGCACGGCACCGAGGCGCAGAAGCAGCAGTTCGTGCGCGACACGCTGCTCGGCAAGATCATCTGGTGCCAGGGCTATAGCGAGCCGGGGTCAGGCTCCGACCTCGCCTCGCTGCGCACCCGCGCCGAGCTCGACGGCGACTTCTGGGTGATCAACGGCCAGAAGATCTGGACCTCGAACGCGGTCGAAGCGCACTGGATGTTCTGCCTGGTGCGCACCGAACCCGACGCCTCCAAGCACGACGGCATCAGCTACATCCTGATCGACATGAAGACGCCGGGCCTGGAAGTGCGGCCGCTGCGCCAGATGACCGGCGAAGCCGACTTCAGCGAGGTGTTCCTCGACAACGTGCGCGTGCCGAAGGGCAATCTGGTCGGCCCGCGCGGCAAGGGCTGGGTGGTGAGCCGCTCGACCCTCAAGCACGAGCGGGCCATGATCGGCGGTTCGTTCATCACCCGCCGCACCTTCGACGGCGTCGCCATGGTGGCGCAAGGCGCCATGCTGCGCGGCGAGCCGGCGATCAAGCACCCGGTCATCCGCGACCGCCTGGTGCAGCTCGAGGCGCGCCTGCTGGCCAGCGAATACAACGGCTACCGCCTGCTCACCATGCAGGCGCGCAACGAGGATCACGGCCTGGCCGGCATGGTGACGAAGCTGTTCAGCACCCAGCTGAGCTACGACATCAGCCGCCTGGCGATGGACGTGCTCGGCGACCGCGCCGCCCTCGGCCGCGGCGACTTCAACACCCCCGACATGGGCATGTTCTCGTACTCGTACATGTGGGCCCTCGGCATCCTGATCGCCGGCGGCACGGCCAACATCCAGCGCAACATCATCGCCGAGCGCGGGCTCGGGATGCCGCGCGACAGCAAGAAGTAGGATTTCGCCACAGAGGCACAGGCAGAACCAATCAAGAGACAGAACTCACCGCGGAGACGCGGAGGACGCAGAGACGAGCTGCGCTTCTCAGCGTTCTCCGCGTCTCCGCGGTGAAAAATCTTCGTCTTGGTCGTCCTCCGTATCTCTGTGCCTCTGTGGTGAGAAATCTTTAGTCAGATTCGGAACGGAGACCGCATGGATTTCGGACTTTCGGAAGATCAACTGCTGCTCAAGGACACCATCAAGCGCTTCCTGACCGAGCAGTGCCCGACGACGCGCGTGCGCCAGGTGATGGAGGACGACGGCGAGGGCGACAAGCGGCTCTGGGCGCAGTTGGCCGAGCTCGGCGTCGCCGGCGTCGTCGTGCCCGCCGAGCACGGCGGCCTGGAGCGCGAGCTGCTCGATCTGGCGCTGGTCGCCGAGGAGCTCGGCTACGCCGCCGCGCCGGGCCCCTTTCTCGGCTCGTCGATGGCGACGATCGCGCTCAGCCAGGGCGGCGACGCGGCCCTGCAGGCGCGCTGGCTGCCGGCGATCGCGTCGGGCGAGGCGATCGCCACCGTCGCCTGGGCGGAAGAGGGCAGCGAGTGGGCCCCCGAGCGGCTGCAGACCCGTGCCACGGGCGGTACGCTGAACGGCCGCAAGCTGATGGTGCCCAACGCGCAGATCGCCGACCTGCTGATCGTCGCCGGGCGCGATGCCGACGGCGCCGGCCTCTGGCTGGTCGAGCGCGGCGCGCCGGGGCTCGGCATCGAGGCGATGACGGTCAACGACCTGACCCGCCGCCTCGACGTGGTCACGTTCTCCGATACCCCGGCGGTGCACCTGCCGGGCGGCGCCACGGCCGCGCCGCGCGCGCTCGACGCCGGCCTGGTGCTGGTCGCCGCCGACGCCTACGGCGGCGCCCGCCGCTGCCTGGAGATGAGCGCCGCCTACGCGCTGACGCGCGAACAGTTCGGCCAGCCGATCGGCGCCTTCCAGGCGGTCAAGCACCAGCTCGCCAACATGGCCGCCGACCTCGAGCCGTCGCTGGCGCTGGTGTGGTACTCGGCGCACGCCTTCGACCGCATCCAGGAGGAATCGACCCGCCACGCCGCCATCGTCAAGGCGCACATGAGCGATCTGTACGACCGCATCGCGCGCGACGCGACCGAGCTGCACGGCGGCATCGGCTTCACCTGGGAGTTCGACCTCCACCTGTGGTTCCGCCGCGCCCTCTTCGACCGCAGCTTCCTCGGCGAAGCGAACTGGCACCGGGCGCGCGCGGCGGATCTGGCGGGGTGGTGAGCCGACGACCAGAAGAAGGACATGCAACGGATTGCGCGGAGTGAACGGATTGCTTCGGATTCTTGACCTCCCTCCGGCGAATGCGTGCAATCCGCCAAATCTGTTGTTCGATCGCATGCTGATCCCGACCACGATGCTCGTCGCGCGCACGGCGCCGAGGGACCGGCGCCCTCCAGGGTCTGTCGGGTGACGGGATGACGCCGCTCAGGGCCATCGACTGCTGGGTCAATCCGTTCACGCCGGAGATCGCGGCGACGCAGCGGCCCGAGTTTCTCGTTCGCGTCGCCACCGACTACTTCCACCGTGCCGACGAGGTCTTTCGCGGTACGCCGCTCGACGAAATGGTCGGGCTGATGGAGGCCAGCGGCGTCGAGGCGGGCCTGCTCACCATCGACCCGTCGAACCCGCGGCCGATGGCCGAGGCGGCGGCGCAGTACGGCGCGCGTTTCCGGCTCTCCTCGGTGGTCGATCCGACGCAGGGCATGGCGGCGGTGCGGCTGATCGAGTCGCTGGTCAAGGACTGGAACGTGCGGCTGATCCGCATGATCCCGTTCCTGATCAACAAGCCGCCGAACGACAAGGTGTACTACCCGGTGTACGCCAAGTGCGTCGAGCTCGGCGTCGCCGTGTCCGTCACCACCGGCATCCCCGGCCCGCCGATGCCGGCCGAGCCGCAGCGCCCGCTCTATCTCGACGAGGTCTGCCTCTTCTTCCCCGAGCTGGTGCTGATCATGGCGCACGGCGCCGACCCCTGGTGGGGCGAGGCGATCCGCCTGCTGCTCAAGTACCCGAACCTCTACATGATGACCTCGGCCTACCTGCCCAAGTACCTGCCGCCGGAGATGCTGCAGTTCATGAACACGCGCGGCGCCGACAAGATCCTCTTCGCCACCGACTTCCCCTTCCTCCCCTTCGACCGCTGCGTCGAGACGGCGTGCGCCCTCGACCTGCGCCCGGGCGTGCTGGAGAAGTACCTGCGCGACAACGCGCGGCGGGTGTTCGGCTTCGCCTAGCCCGGTGGGCGCTCCGTCACCAGGCGGTGCACGAAGCGCAGCTTCTCGACCACCGGCGGGACGAACACTTCCGGCACGACGTCGAGCAACCCCATACTGCGATTGATCTCGTTCAGCGCGACGCCGAGCTGCTGGTAGCGCGACACCATGGCGTCGAAATCGGCGTGTATCGGATCGTCCTGCCCGCCGAAGCCCATGTGGTGCGCCGTATCGAGCGCGGCGACCATGTCCAGGTAGGTCGCCCACGACTCGGCGAAGTCCTCCCACGGGTGCATGGTCGCGTAGGCGCTGACGCAGCGCTCGGCCCAATCGGGCGGGGCGCCGTTGGCGTAGTAGGTCTCCAGCGCCTCGGCGTAGGTCGGGCGGTCGTGATCGCCGAAGAGCGCCTTCGACTCCGCCTCGCGCTGCCCCTTGACCAACATGTCCCAGTAGAAGTGGCCGATCTCGTGCCGGAAGTGGCCGATCAGCGTGCGGTGGGCCTCGCCCATGTCGACGCGCAGCTTCTCGCGCACCACCTGGTCGGCCTCGCGGATGTTGATGGTGATGCGCCCACCGTCGTGACCGGTGTAGACGTTCTCCGCTTCGCCGACCGAACGCCAGAAGTCCTCCCTGGGAATGACATCGGCCTTGAAGTCGAACGACAGCGGTAGCGCGGCACCGTCGGCGCTCGTGCCGCGCGGCAGGGCGAGCTGGTCGAGCTCATAGAACAGCCGGCGCTTGGCGGACTCCAGCACCGCCCACTTGCGCGCGTTGCCGTCGACACTGAGGTCCGGCACGGTCGCGTTGAAGCGGCAACAATCACACAGCGCCCCGGGCTCGGCCGGCAGGACGACGCAGCGATTGCAGACCTCGTGCTCGGTGTAGTTGACGCACTTCGCCAGGGCCGCGCCGCAGGTTGCGTTGGCGCAGCGGAAACTGCCGTCGCCCTGCAACTCGAGCGCGGCGAGCGAGCGACAGACGGGACAGAATCCCAACTCGTGGCCACAGGCGACGCAGCGGCTGTTCTCGAAGAAGATGACGTTGCCGCAAACGCAGCGGTAGGTACGCATCGGGAGACCTCTCTTCTCGGGGGCAGCGTCGGTATCGCCAACACACCGAAGGCCGCAGCGATTGTCGGACGCTACCAGAACCACGCCGGTCCGCCAGCCAACCACTCTGGAGCGCCAGGCGGTGCGGGGTGCTCGCCGCGAGCACGGCGCCGACGGAGCGGCGCCCTCCAGGTGTCGTCGAGCCCGGGGCGGTGTTCGCCGCGAGCGCGGCGGTTCCCTAGAAGGGCTCTTTGAAGGGGCGCAGGTCGAGCTCGTGCGTCCAGGCGGTGCGGTGTTGCTCGTGCAGGTACCAATACGCGTCGGCGATGGCGTCGAGGTCGAGCAGGCCCTCGTCGCCCTTGGCGGAGACGAAGCCGGGCGCCAACGTGCGCAGGCGCTCGCCGTCGATGCCGCCGTCGATGATCACGTGTCCGACGTGCACGCCCTGCGGCCCGAACTCGCGCGCCATGCCCTGGGCGATGGCGCGCAGGGCGGCCTTGGCCGAGGCGAAGGCGATGAACGGCGGCCGGGCGCGCACCGACGCGGTGGCGCCGGTGAACAGCAGCGTGCCGCGGGCGCGCGGGACCATGCGGCGCGCGGCTTCGCGGCCGACCAGGAAGCCGCCGAGACAACCGACGCGCCAGACGTCCTCGAAGAACGCCGCCTGCATCTCGAGCAGGTTGGCCATCTGGTTGCCGCCGGCGTTGAACACCACCAGGTCGATCGGCGCCGTCGCCTCGGCGCGCTCGAACAGGCGCACGACGTCGGCCTCGACCGTCGTATCGGTGGGCACCGCCGTCGCTGTGCCGCCGGCCGCGGCGATGGCGTCGACCACCACCTGCAGCTTCGCCGCGGTGCGCCCCGCGACGAACACGTGCAGCGCCTCGCGCCCGAAGCGTTTGCAGAGCGCCCCGCCGAGCCCGGCCTCGGCGCCGACGCCGACCACCACTGCCGATCGCTGTTCGCCCATGTGGTGCTCCTCTTGTCGTGCCCCGCCTGGGAGGGCGCCGCCCTCGGTGCCGGGGGTGGCGGGCAGGGGGCTGGTCGCAAGCACGGCGCCGAGGGCCCGGTGCCCTCCAATCACTCAGATCTGCGCCGTCTCCGCCGGCTCCTCGATCACGCGGTTCTCGATGTGGCCCAGGCCGGCGATCTCGACCCGGACGACGTCGCCGGCGGCGAGGTAGCACGGCGGGCTCATCATCGCCCCGACACCGGCTGGCGAGCCGGTGGTGATCACGTCGCCGGGCTCGAGCGTGCAGACCGTCGACAGGTAGGCGACGACGTCGAAGCAGTTGAACACCAGGTCGCTGGTGTTGGCGCTCTGCCGCACCTCGCCGTTGACCAGCGTGCGCAGGTCGAGCGCGTGCGGGTCGCCGATCTCGTCCGGCGTCACCAGCCACGGGCCGAACGGTCCGTGCGTGTCGAACGACTTGCCCAGGGTCATGGTCGGCGAATGGAACTGCCAATCGCGCACGCTGACGTCGTTGACCACGACATAGCCGGCGATCACCTCGCGCGCCCGCTCCACCGGCACGTGGCGGCAGCGGCGGCCGATGACGAAGCCGAGCTCGCCCTCGTAGTCGAGCATCGGCGAGACGCGCGGCCGGTGGATCGGATCGTAGGGGCCGGTGGCGCAGGTGCGCTGCTTGGTGAAGATCGGCGGGAACTTCGGCGTCGACATGCCCGTCTCGGCGATATGGGCCGCATAGTTGAATCCGACGCCGAAGAACTTCGGCGGCTGCGGCACCGGCGCCGCCAGGCGCACCGACGCCAGCGCCAGGCGCGGCGCGCGGCCGAGCGC
>JBOHWA010000465.1:0-2710 GCA_050735855.1 Binatia bacterium | reverse complement strand
CCCCGCCGGGTCAGTACACCTGCCGGCGTTTCGACGACGGCAGGATACCCATGATCTCGCGATACTTGGCGACCGTGCGCCGCGCGATATCGACGCCCTCCTTGGCGAGAATTTCGGCGATGTGCTGGTCGCTGAGCGGGTGGTGCGCATCCTCGCCCGAGACGATGGCGCGGATGCGATCCTTGACGCTCTCGGCCGACACCTCGTCGCCACCGGTGGTGTTGAGGCTGGAGGTGAAGAAGTACTTGAGCTCGAAGATGCCCTGCGGCGTGTGGACGTACTTGTTGGCGGTGGCACGGCTGACGGTCGACTCGTGCATGCCGATGTCGAGCGCGACGTCCTTCAGCACCAGCGGCTTGAGATGCGCGATGCCGCGGTCGAGGAATTCGCGCTGGAACTTGACGATACTGGTGGTGACCATGAACAGCGTGCGCTGGCGCTGCTGAATGCTCTTGATGAGCCAGGCGGCGGCGCGCATCTTCTCCTGGATGTAGCGCTTGGCGTCGCTGCCGTCCTGGCCGCCGAGCACGGTGCGGTAGTACGAGCTCACCCGCAGGCGCGGCAGGCCTTCGTCGTTCAGGGTGACGACGTACTCGTCGCTCACCTTGTGCACGAAAACGTCGGGCGTGATGTAACGCACGTCGCCCTCGCCGTAGTTGCGTCCCGGCTTGGGCTCCAGCGTCGCGATCGCGGCGGCGGCCGCCACCACGTCCTCGACCGTGCACTCGCACTCCTTGGCGATCTTGTCGAAGCGCTTGCCCTCGAGCAGGACCAGGTGGTCGCGCACGATGCGCGACGCCAGGCATTCGTCGCCGCCCTGCGGGCGCAGTTGCAGCAGCAGGCACTCGCGCAGGTCGCGCGCCCCGACGCCCGGCGGATCGAGCTCGTGGATGCGGCACAGGGCGCGTTCGACCACTTCGAAGTCGTTGCCGCTCTGGAAGGCGATCTCCTCGATCGGCAACTGCAGGTAGCCGTCCTTGTCCATGTTGCCGATGAGCATGGCGGTCACCGACTGCTCGTCGGGGTTGAGGTCGTTCATCTGCAGCTGCCAGAGCAGGTAGTCGGTGAGCGACTGGGCGCGCACCAGCATGCTCTCCAGGCTGGGACGCTTCTCGTCGTCATAGTCGGCCGGCGTCGCCGAGGAGCCGTGCCAATCGTTGCTGTAGTTGCTGAGGTAGTCGTTCCAGTCGATGCTGTTCAGCCCGGTCTCAGGCTCGAGCTCGCTGGTCGTCTCGCGCTGCGGCGAGTCCTCCGGCCACTCCTCGCCGGTGGCGCCGTTGGCCTCGAGGCGCTCCTCGGTGCGCGGTGCCTCGTCGACCTGCTCCTGCTCCTCGCGCCCCTCCTGGTCCTCTTCCAGCACCGGGTTCTCGGCCAGCTCCTCGTCGACCAGCTGCTCGAGCTCGGCGCGCGAGACCTGCAGGATCTTGATCGCCTGGCGCAGTTGGGGGGTCATCACCAACTGCTGGCCGAGCTTCTGTACGAGTTTGGTCTCCAGAGCCATATGCCGACCGACCTATAAGCTGAACCCTTCTCCCAAGTACAACTCGCGCGCCCGCTTGCTCGACGCGATCACCTCGGGTGTCCCTTCCTCCAGGATCACCCCGCCGCTGAGGATATACGCTCGATCGCAGATTCCAAGCGTTTCTCGAACGTTGTGATCGGTGATCAGCACCCCGATGCCGCGCGAGCGGAGTTGCGTGATGATCGTCTGGATGTCGAGCACGGCGATCGGATCGATGCCGGCGAAGGGCTCGTCGAGCAGCATGAAGGTCGGCGCGGTGACCAGCGCGCGCGAGATCTCCACCCGGCGGCGCTCGCCGCCCGACAGGGTGAAGGCGCGGCTCTTGGCCAGGTGCGAGATGCTCAGCTCCTCGAGCAGCGTGGCCAGGCGCTCGCGCCGCTCCTCTTTACTGAGCGGCATCATCTCGAGGATGGCGAGCAGATTCTCCTCGACCGTCAGCTTGCGGAACACCGAGGGCTCCTGCGCCAGGTAGCTGATCCCCTGGCGGGCGCGCTGATACATCGGCTCGCGCGTCACGTCGACGCCGTTGAGCTGCACCAGGCCGCCGTCGGGGCGCATCAGGCCCACCAGGCAGTAGAAGGTCGTCGTCTTGCCGGCGCCGTTGGGGCCGAGCAGGCCGACCACCTCGCCGGCGGCCACCTCGACACTGACCCCGGCGAGGATGTCGCGGCCGCCGAGCCGCTTGGTGATCGCCTCGGCGCGCAGCAGCCCGCGCACGCGCTCAGGGCTCATCGCCACCCGCGCCGCCGGCCAGGGCGTCGTCGCCGTCCTTCGGCACCAGGACGGCGCGCACGCGCTCCTTGCCACCCTCGACGACGCTGCGCTCCTCGTCGAGGTAGACGACCACCCGCTCGCCGGCGACCTCGTTGGGCCCGTCCTGCAGATGCGCGTGGTCGCTCAACGTCACCGTGCGCGCGACGTTGTCGAACACCGCCTTGCCGCCGCTCGCCTTGCGCTCGCCCTTGGTGATCAGGACGTTGCCCTCGGCGACCACCTCCTTCGGGCGCTCGATCTTCTCCTGATCGAGGCTGACGGTGAGCACGTCGCTGCGCAGCGTCATGTCGGCCTGGGTGACGTTGACCGTGCCGCGGTAGGTGAGCACCCGGGTGCGGTAGTCGAACTCCATGCGGTCGGCGTCGATGTGCACCGGGCCGCGATCGCCGCCGAGCGCGACCCCGCCGAGCAGGC
>JBOHWA010000464.1:0-1821 GCA_050735855.1 Binatia bacterium | reverse complement strand
CTGCAGTGGTTCGACAACTGCGGCTACGGCCACAGCTACGAGGAGAGCGCCGACACCAATCCGGCGCTCGGCACGCGCAAGCAGCTGCCGAGCCCGCCGAACAACGGCAAGACGTATCTCTACCTGGTCACCAACGACCTCCCGTACTCGATCGCGCTCGGCAAGGACTGCTGCGCCAGCTGGTACCAGGAGAACACCGACGTCGAGCCCAACGCCTGGGAGCCGCCGACCGAGATCGACCTCTCGTACGCCGCCTACATCGCGCCCGGCCAGACGCTGACCTACGAGACCCTGTTCAGCAACGAGTCGATGCGCGTCTACGACGCCACCACCGGCGCGCCGATCTTCAAACTGCGGCTGAGCCCGAGCGGCGCCGCGCTGTTCGACTGCGACGCCTCGGACTGGTCGGCGAGTCTGAGCGGCAGCGGTCCGTACGCCGTCACCATCGCCGCCGCCGGCGTCGAGTCGCTCGCCTGCGGCGGCGTCGGCATCTGCCCCTTCGGGCTCACGGGATCGTCCGACGACGAGGGCCTGATCCACTGCTCCACCACGTCGTCGGCATTCGTCATCGGCATGGAGGAGTGGGCGGCGAACGCCAGCACCCTCACCGACGCCGTTCAGGTGCGCGCCTGGGGCGGCGTCGGCCGCGCGCAGGAGGACGCCGGCGGCGACGCCGGCTTCGCCCTCACCGTGCTGTCGCCCGCCGACTTGGACGAGAACCTCTACGTCTACGTCGGCGAGAACGACGGCAGCTCGACGATCGCCACGACCCAGGAGCTGAGCGCCCTGACGTCGGCGGCGGCCGCCGACGTCACCGATCCGGCCACCGTCGGGGTGCTGGTCATCGCCGGCGGCGGCGGTGGCGCGGCGTCGAACGCGCTCGGCAGCGGCGCCGGCGGCGGCGGTGGCAGCGCCATCGCCAACGCCGATCCGAGCGGCTCGGCAATGAGCGTTGCCGGGCACTCGGGCAACAGCGGCGGCGGCGAACAGGGCGGCGACGGCGGCAACGGATCGGGGCTCGGCGAGGGCGGCGACGTCGCCGGCAACGCCGGCATCGGCGGCTTCTCCGCCGGCACGATGTGGAACGACAGCGGCTCGCTCATCCCGCCGCAGTCGTGGTCGGCCGGCAGCGGGCCCGATGGCAGCGATCTCTCCGACGGCCAGGGCGGCGGCGGCTTCGGTTCCGGCGGCCACGGCCACGAGAACACCACCGGCGCCGGCGGTGGCGGCGGCGGCGGCAGCTGGGCGGCGGCCAATACGGCGTACTACAGCGCCGCGCCGACCTCGGCGCCCGATTCGCCGAACGGCAACGACGGCGCCTTCGAGCTGGTCTTCGCGTTGAGCGCCGCGGCGCCCGCCGCCTGCACCGCCGACACCAGCGCCGGCACGGTCACCTGCACGCTCAACACCGCGGCGTCGTCCGCCAATCTCGCCTCGCTGCTGACGATCGCCGCCGCGGTGGCACCGTCGACGTGGACCATCGACAGCGACACGCCGATGTGGATCCGCGCCTGGGGCGGCGCCGGCGGCGACGGCCAGGACGGCGTCGGCAAGGGCGGCGCCCAGGGCCTGGCGCAGACGCTCACCACCGTGGCGGCGCTCGAGTCGCGCTTCAGCAGCAGCACGCTCTACTACTATGTCGGCCAGCTCGGCAGCGAGAATCACCAGGCCGGCAAGGGCGGCTCGTCGACGATGGTCGCCAGCCAGGACCTATCGGTCACGGCGCCGTGCCTCGGCTCGGACAGTTGCACGCAGAACGTCGTCCTCATCGCCGGTGGCGGCGGTGGCGGCGCGGCGGGCGGCTCCGACGGCGGCTCGGGC
>JBOHWA010000463.1:0-6076 GCA_050735855.1 Binatia bacterium | reverse complement strand
CGGGCTGGTGGTCGAGGGCGGCGAGGGCGGCGGCTTCAAAAACCCGCGCGACGTCGCGACGATGGTCCTGCTGCCGCTGGTGCGCTCGCGGGTGACGGTGCCGATCATCGCCGCCGGCGGCATCTGCGACGGGGCCAGCATGGCGGCGGCGTTCGCGCTCGGTGCCGAGGGCGTGCAGATGGGCTCGCGCATGGTGTCCGCCGCCGAGTCGCCGGTGCACGCCAACTGGAAGCAGGCGATCGTCGCGGCGAAGGAGACCGACACGGTGTTCCTCAACCGCTTCAGCCGCCCCGGCCTGCGCGCCCTGCGCACCGAGACCAGCGAGCGCCTGGAGCGCCAGGAGCACGTCGGCTTCGACGTCTTCGCCCGCGCCATGGACCTCTACTTCGGCGGCGACATGGAGGCGGCGATCGCCCTGGGCGGGCAGGTCGTCGGCCGTATCGACGCCGTGAAGCCGGTGGCGCAGATCATCGCGGAAACCGTCGCCGACTTTCGCCGCACGATCGGCGATCTCCAGACGTTCAGCACCGCGCGCTGAATCCGCCTGCGGCGGCGGCACAGCCCAGCCCAGCGTGCGACCGCCGAGCGTGGTCGCGCCGCGAAAGCGCTGGACTTCCGCACCGTGGTGCCTCTATCGATCGCTGCATGCTCGCGCGGTTCGCGGTTGTCGTCGTCGTCCTGTCGATCGTCAGTCTGGCTTGGGCTGGGTCTGACTTCTATGGGTACGGCTATTCGGAGTTTGGCTTCAATGGTTCGGCGGCCGGCATCGTCGCGGGTCCGGACGGCGCGATGTGGTTCACCGACCAGGCCAACTCCGCCATCGGCCGGATCACCGTTGACGGAACACTCCGTTCGTTTCCGCTCGAGAGTTCGTTCAGCTATCCGGCGTTGATCACCGTCGGGCCCGACGGCAACCTGTGGTTCACCGACCCCGGGCTGGATGCCATCGGTCGCATGACGGTGCGCGGCGAGCCGACGTCATTCCCCCTTCCCGGCAGCGCGTTCCCGGCGGACATCGTCGCGGGATCAGACGGCAATCTGTGGTTCACGTCAGGGCTTGGGGTGCGCGGTCGCCCGGGCGGCAGTCTCGGTCGCATCACACCGAACGGGACGGTGAGCATATTTCCCCTCGAGTCCCTGGCGATCTTCCTCACCGACGGTCCCGACGGGGCACTGTGGGTGACGAGCTTCGACGCGATCGGGCGCGTGACGACGTCGGGACAGGATCAATTCTTCGCCATCGACCCGGCCCCGCGGGCGATCACGACCGGCCCTGATGGCGCGTTGTGGTTCGCCAGCGCGTGCGGGTTTCCCCTCCTGAGTGGGGCCCCCGCCGGCGCTGGGCCACCGTGCGAGTACGGCGTTGGGCGGCTGACGACCGATGGTGGGCTGACGAAGTTCTTCGAGGTCGATCCTGGATCGCGCCCGTTGAGCATCACGCGCGGTCCGGAGGACAATCTGTGGTTCACGCGCGAGGATGGTCGCATCTCGCGCATGAACCTGGCGGGCCGAGTCGACGACCTGCTCACCCTCTCGGGGATCTACGGGGTGGACATCGCCGCCGGCCCGGACGGCGCACTCTGGTTCACACAATCCGACGGCCGGATCGGTCGGGTGACCAGTCTCGCGTTCGGCCTCAACCAACTGGCCAACAGCGGGCCGCTGGGACTGGCGCCCGGACTCGACGGCAGCGTCTGGTTCACCGACTACGACGGCGACCGCGTCGGCCGCCTGCACCGCGGCGGCTTGATTCAGTACGAGCTCGGCGCCGGTCATGGCCCGAACGCCATCGCCGCCGCGCCGGATGGCGGCGCGTTCTTCACCAACTTCGATGCCGGCACCGTCGGCCGCATCACCCCGGCCGGCGACTTCATCGAGTTCACCATCCCCTTCCCCGATGACCTTCCCGGCGACATCGTTCGGGGCCCGGACGGCAACTATTGGTTCACGCTCGACCTCGGCAGCATCGGCCGCATCACCCCGGAGGGCGTCATCACGATCTTCCCCACGCCGACCGAGGAAGCAGGGCCGCTGGGCATCGCGGTCGGCGCCGACGGCCACCTGTGGTTCACCGAGCGCCTGGTCAACAAGATCGGTCGTATGGCAACCAACGGCTCGGCGGTGGACTTCCCCATTCCGACCGCCAACGCGGAACCGTGGGACATCGCCGCCGGCCCGGACGGCGCCCTCTATTTCACCGAGCCCGGCGTCGGACGCGTGGCGCGCATCACCACCGACGGCACGATCACGCAGCTCGGCGTCGCCGATCCAGCCACGTCGCCGCTCGACATCGCGTTGGGCCCGGACGGAGCGCTCTGGTTCAGCATCATCGCCGTGCATCCCCCGACGGCGGCGGTGGCGGTCGAGCCGCCGCACCCGCGTGTCGCCGCTGATCCGACGCCGACGCTCGGCCCGGCCAAGCTCGGCCGTATCGCGGGCGACGGACGGATCACCACGTTCGACATACCGGGCGACGAGGCCAATCCTGCCGGCATCGCCCGCGCCGGAGATGACCATTTGTTCGTCGCCTTCTACGATTCATCGCGGATCGCGTCGATCGAGCTGGTCGCGGCCGAGCCGACCCGCACCGCGACGCGGACGGCGAGCACACCGCTCGCCACTGCCACCAGGACCGCCACACCGACCGAGCAGGTGCCGGGCGCAACCGCGACGCCGACCGAGCCCAGCGGCGAGCCGACCGGGACGGCGACACCGACGCAGAGCACGCCGATGGCCACGGCGACCGAGTCGTCCGCGTGCGCCGGCGACTGCGATGGCAATCGAGCCGTAGCCATCAACGAGCTGATCTCGGCGGTGAACATCGCCCTGGGCAACCGATCGGTCGATGCCTGCGCCCCGGTCGACTCCGACAGCGACGGCACGGTGCGGATCAACGAGCTGATCGCCGCAGTCGGTCGCGCGCTGCAGGGTTGCTAGGTTGATCGGGGCGTTGCCCAGGAACGAAGAAGGACCGACCACGCCGCGCAACGGCGGCTCCAGGCCGACAGAGGGGAACGATGACTGAGCTGTGTTTTGAACCGCCGGGGCCAGGGACGTGGGAACAGGACCCGGTGCACTTCCCTCGGCCGATGACGCGCTACTTCCAGGAGACGCACCCGCCCTCCTTCAAGCGGGGCACCAACGAATTCGCCCGCTTCTACGGCATGATCATCGACGGCCTGCAGATCGGCTACGTGAACGGTTTCGCCTACAACCAGGTGCTGCCGGCCCCGGACGGCGAAATGCCCGAGCGCTTTCGACGGGCTGAACAGGTCTTCGCTCAAAGGCTCTGGCGGGAGCAGCTGCGCGACTGGGACGAGCATCGCAAACCATCGGCGATTGCCGCGCACCGGGCGCTGCAGGCCGTCGATCCGGATGCCCTCTCCGACGTGGAGCTGGTCGCCTATCTGACCCGCTGCCGCGACCACCATGCGGCCATGATCGCCCAACACATGTGCTTCACCGCCGGTGCGGTGCTGCCCAGCGGCGACTTCCTCGCCCACGTCGGCGATTGGACCGGCCTGCCGCCGTCCGAACTGCTGGGCCTGATGCGCGGTTCGGCCGTGGTGTCCGCCGGCGGCTCCGACGAGATGGGCCGCTTGAAGGCGGCGTTCGCGGCGGATGGCGCCGCGCGCGCGGTGCTCGCATCCGACGGCGACCCCGCCGAGGTGCTGGCGCGCCTGCGCTCCCTCGCGGGTGAAGCGGGTGCGGCATTCTCCGCCTATCTCGACCTGGTCGGCAACCGCCTGATCGACGGCTTCGACATCGCCGAACCGTCGGCGCTCGAATTGCCCGACGCTTTGCTCCGCGCCACGCGCATCGCCGTGTCCGGGGAAGGCCAGACTGCGTCGGACGTCGACGCCCACATTGCCGAGGTGCGCGCGCGGGTGCCCGCGGCGCACCAGTCGGCGTTCGACGAGCTGCTCGGCGAGGCCCGCCTGACCTACCGCCTGCGCGACGAGCGCGGTGTCTACAGCGACATCTGGGCCTCGGGCCTGATGCGCCGCGCCGCCCTTGCGGCCGGCCGTCGGGTCGCGGGTCGCGGCCGCATCGCCACGCCGCATCAAATGCTGGAGGCCAGCCTCGACGAGATGTGCGCCCTGGTCGCCGGCACCGACGGTCCGTCCGCGGACGAGCTCGCCGCGCGCGCCGCATACCGCGCCGCCCACACCGCGAAGGACGTCCCGCCCGTGCTCGGCCCGCCGCTGCCGCCGCCGCCTGACCTCGCCGCCCTGCCGCCGTCGGTCGCCCGCGTCATGCGCGCGACCTTCATTGCCCTGGGGCACCTCTTCGGAAGCTCGCAGGCGCAGAACGAAGAAAAGGTCCTGTACGGGCTGGCGGCGAGTACGGGTGTATACGAAGGGCCGGCGCGCCGCGTCTCCGGCCCCGCCGAGTTCGGTCGCATCGCCAAGGGCGACGTGCTGATCACCGAGTCGACGACCGAGGCCTTCAACATCCTCCTGCCGCTGCTGGGTGGGATCGTCACCGACAACGGCGGCCTGCTCTCGCATGCGGCGATCGTCGCCCGCGAGTACGGCATTCCCGGCGTCGTCGGCACCCGCGAGGCGACCCAACGCATCGCCGACGGCGTCCGTGTGCGCGTCGACGGGGATGCCGGCGAGGTCACGGTGCTCGGGTGAAACGAGTCGTCCCATTCGCCAAGGCACGCGAGACGGCCCTCTATGGGTCCAAGGCCGTCGGGCTCGGCGATGCCACGCGTCAGGGCATCGCGGTCCCGCCCGGCGTGGCGCTGTCGGGCGACCTGGTCGAGTCCGTCGCCTCGGGAGACGACACGGCAATTGAAAAGGTCGCGCACGCGATCGCCGAGTTGCCGCCGCCGTTCGCCGTTCGGTCGTCGGCCGTCGACGAAGACGGCGCGGCGGCGAGCTTCGCCGGCCAGCATCTCACCGTGCTCAACGTTCATTCGGCGGCCGACGTCCCCGGCGCCATTCGCGACGTCTGGTGGTCGGCGAACTCCGACTCCGCCATCACCTACCGCCAGCGCGTCGGCCTGCTCACCCGGCCCAGCGTCGGCGTCGTCGTCCAGACCCTCCTCAACCCCAGCGTGGCCGGGGTCATGTTCACCGAGCACCCGGTCACCGGCGCCGACGAGCGTCTGATCGAAGCGTGCTGGGGTCTCGGTGAAGCGGTGGTCGCCGGCCTGGTCGTTCCGGACCACTTCCGCCTCGACCGCCCCGGCCAGGTGCTGGAGCGCAAGGTCGGACGCAAGCGCATCGCCGTCCGCTCGCTGCCCAACGGCGGCACCTACGAGGAGCAGGTGCCGCCGGCGCAGGTGACCCAGCTCTGCCTCGACGACACCGAGCTCGCCGCGCTGGGCGCGCTCGCCCTGCAGTGCGAGAAGGTCTACGGCCCGCGGCGCGACATCGAATGGGCGTTCCAGGATGGGACACTCTACCTGCTGCAGTGCCGCGCCGTCACCACCGGAAAGGCGCGCAGCGAGGTCGCCGCCGGCTGTCCGCCGCGGCGCAATCCCGTCGCCGCCCTCCAGCGGGTCCAGCTCTTTGCCGATATGGACCGGCGGCAGACCGAGCAGATCGCCCGCCTGCTCAAGGAACGCCCCTTCAAGCAGGGCGAGACCGTCATCCTGGAGGGCTCAGGGGGCGCCGCGTTCTTCCTCATCGACACCGGCGAGGCGACGGTCTCGAGCAAGGGCGTCGCGCTCACCACCCTCGGTCCGGGCGACTACTTCGGCGAGATCGCGCTGATCGACGGCGGCCCGCGCATGGCCACCGTGACCGCCGCCACCGACCTGATCTGCTACGGGCTGACGTTCTGGGAGTTCCGCCCGCTGGTCGAACGGAACGGCACCATCGCCTGGAAGCTCCTGCAGGCGCTGGCCAAGCGGCTGCGCTCGACGAGCCCGAGCTAGCCTTGATGTGACAGAAAAAGATCAACGCGAAGGCGCGAAGGCGCGAAGACCAGAGGAGATCAGCTGTGGAGCGAGCGTTCCCGGAACCACATCGCGGATGCGGATTGGGAAAGAGCCGGCCGGGTGCAGACTCCTCGGTAACACTTCGCGTCTTCGCGTCTTCGCGTTGAAGTCTTTTGTCTCATC
>JBOHWA010000462.1:0-1608 GCA_050735855.1 Binatia bacterium | reverse complement strand
GCCGTGCGCCACTGCGTCATTCTGCCCTTCTACAATCGCCTCGAGCTGGCCGGGCAGTGTCTGGAGGCGCTGCTCGCCGGCGCGCCGGCGGCGACGCAGGTGCTGGTGATCGACGACGGCAGCGAGCCGGCCGGCGAGTGCGATCCGCGCCTGCGCCGCCTGGCGGCCGACCCGCGCGTCACCCTGCTGCGCCAGCCGCGCAATCGCGGCGTCGCCGCCGCGCGCAACACGGCGCTGCGCTGGTGCCGGCGCGCCGGCATCGAGCTGGTGCTGATGGTCGACAGCGACTGCGAGCCGTCGCCCGATTTCGTCCAGACCCACCTGCGCCTGCACGCCGCCCACCCCGATGCCGCCTGCATCGGCGCGGCGGTGCTCGGCACCGGCCGCGGGCCCTGGGCGTTGCTCGACAAGATCATGACCTTCGTGCAGGCGCTGCCGCACGGCCCGCTGCGCGAGGTGAAGGCGCCGTACCATCTCGGCACGACCAATTTCAGCGCCAAGCTCGCCCGCCTGCCGGCGCGCGAGGCGGTGTTCGACGAGCGGCTGTGCACCGGCGAGGACGCGCTGTTGATCCGCGAGCTGCGCCGCGCCGGCGCCCGCATCCTGTTCTCGCCCGCACCGGTGATCGAACACCGCGACCGCGAGACGCTGCGCGGCATGCTCTGGCACCACTACCAGTACGGCCAGCACCAGTACTTCGTGCAGTTTGGCGGCGGCTTTGCGCCGCGCTGCCTGTCGCGCCCGTATCGCGCCGCCTTCGTGCTCGGCTTCCTGCCGCTGCTGCCGCTCTTCGCCCTGGCCGGCAGCGCACTCAACCTGGCGCCCTGGCTGCCGCATCGCCCGGCCTATGCGCTGGCCTATCCGTTCATGTACCTGCTCTGGCTCGCCAAGGGCGTCGCCATCCTGCAGTCGGCCATCAGCCCGGCGAGCGTGTTGCGCCCGCCGCAGGCGGGTGAAGAGGCGACCCTTGTCGCCGTCGCCGCGGCGCGCCCATGAGCGCCCGCGCCGATCGTCTCGTCGTGCCGCTGCTGCTGGTGTGCAGCGCGGCCTACTTCGCTGCCGGCGTGCGCATCGGCCTGGAGTGGAGCGACACCGGAATGATCCTCTACCCGAGCTGGCGGGTGGCGCAGGGCGACGTGCCCTACCGCGACTTCCTGCAGCTCTTCGGGCCGGCGCTGTTCTACGTCAACGCGGCGATCTTCTGGCTGTTCGGGCCGGATCTGCTGACCGTGCGCCTGGTGGTGGTGGGGCTGAAGGTGGCGACGATGCTGGCGACCTACGCCTGCGCCCGCACCGTGGCGGCCTGGCCGTATGCGCTCGGCGTCACGGTCGTCGCCATCGCGGTGTGGGGCGCGCCGTTGTGGATCTTCAACGCGCCGTACGCCAACCACTACGCCCTGGCGCTCTGCCTGCTCGGCTTCTGGCTGTCGCTGCGCCTGCCGGGCGGCGCGCTGACCCGCGCGGTCGCCGCCGGGCTGTGCTTCGGTCTGGCGTCGATGTTCAAGCAGACCAGCGGGCTGTTCGCCCTGGCGGCGCTGGCGCTGGCGCTGCTGTGGACGGCGCCGCCGGCCGACGCCTCGGCGCGGCCGCGTGGGCGCGGCCTCGATC
>JBOHWA010000461.1:0-2433 GCA_050735855.1 Binatia bacterium | reverse complement strand
GCGCCGGACCGCGGCGATCGCATCGGCCGCTGGCTCGACGAGCGCGGCCTGCTCTTCACCCTGGGGGCGGTCGCGTTGCTCGGCCTCGGCCTCAACCTGACCCCGTGCGTCTACCCGCTGATCTCGGTCACGCTGGCCTACTTCGGCGGGCAGGGGCGCAGCCGCGGTCGGGTGGCACAGCTCGCGTCGCTCTACGTGCTCGGCATCGCCCTTTCGTTCTCGGCCGTCGGCCTGGCTGCCGCGCTCTCCGGCGGCATCTTCGGGGCGGCCCTGCAGCGGCCGGTGGTGGTGCTGTCGATCACCGCGTTGATGATCGCGCTGTCGCTCAGCAGTTTCGGCGTCTATCAGTTCCAGCCGCCGTCGGCGCTGATGCGCTGGGCGGGGGGCACCGCGGGGGGCGGAGTGGCCGGTGCGCTGTTCATGGGGCTGACGATGGGCATCGTGGCGGCGCCGTGCGTCGGGCCGATCGTCGTCGGGCTGCTGGTCTTCGTCGGCAGCCGGCAGGACCCCGGTCTCGGCTTCCTGCTCTTCTTCGTGCTCGCCCTCGGCATGGGTACGCCGTACCTCGGCCTGGCGATGGCGGCGGGGTCGATCAAGAGCCTGCCGCGCTCCGGCGAGTGGCTGGTGTGGACCGAGCGGCTGTTCGGCTGCATCCTGCTCTGCCTCGCCGCGTACTTCGTCTCGCCCCTATTGCCGATGCCGCTCAAGCATTGGCTGCTGCCCGCCGCGATCGGCCTGTCGGGCGCGTACGTGGGCTTCGTCGAGCCCGCCGGGCGCACAGTGCGCTTCTTTCCGGCGATCAAGAGCGCCGTCGGCCTCGCCATGGTCGCCACGGCGGCGTGGTTGGCGACGCCCGCGGCGCCCGAGCGCGCCATCGCCTGGCAGGCGTTCGAAGTGGCGAGCGCCGATGCGGCGGTGGCGGGTGACCGCCCACTGTTGATCGATTTCGCCGCCGAGTGGTGCATTCCGTGCCGCGAGATGGACCACACCACCTATGTCGATCCCGCGGTCGTGCGCGAGGCCGACCGCTTCCGCATGGTGAAGGCCGACATCACCGAGGAGAACGAGGCGACCACCCAGCTGACGACGCGCTTCGAGGTCAAAGGCGTCCCGACGGTGATCCTCTTCTCGCCAGCCGGCGAGGAGACGCATCGCATGGTCGGCTACGTCGGCCCTGACGAGCTCCTGCGCGCCATGCGCGAGGTGCAGTAACTGGCGCGCGCTTGTGCCCCGGCAGGCGGCTGGGTAGTGTCGCGCATGCGCTCCCGGCCGAGACCGCGTGCCTGACACCGCTGTGGACTTCCACGCCCTGCACATTCCCGCGCCGGTCCTGCAAGGCATCGACGCGATCGGCTTCACCACCTGCACGCCCATCCAGGAGAAGACCTTGCCGCTGTCGCTGGCCGGCAAGGACGTCGCCGGGCAGGCGCAGACCGGCACCGGCAAGACGGCCGCGTTCCTGATCACCATCTTCAGCCGCCTGCTGACACATCCGCGGCGCGGCGAGGGGCCGCGCGCCCTGGTCGTCGCGCCGACGCGCGAGCTGGTCGTGCAGATCTTGCAGGACGCCCAGGGCCTCGGTGAGTTCACCGGCCTCGCTTTCCATGCCGTCTACGGCGGCGTCGACTACGCCAAGCAGCGCGAGATCCTGCGCGATGGGGTCGACGTGCTGGTCGGCACGCCGGGCCGCCTGATCGACTACTTCAAGCAGCGCGTCTACACGCTGAAGCACGCCGAAGTGCTGGTCATCGACGAAGCCGACCGCATGTTCGACATGGGCTTCATCGCCGACCTGCGCTTCCTGCTGCGCCGCCTGCCGCCGGTCGATCAGCGCCAGTCGATGTTGTTCTCGGCGACGCTGAACTGGGACGTCATGGAGCTCGCCTACGAGCACATGAACGATCCGGTCAAGATCGAGGTCGAGCCCGAGCGGATCACCGCCGAGAACATCGAGCACGTGCTCTATCACGTCGGCCGGCACGAGAAGCTTCCGCTCCTGCTCGGCCTGCTGCAGCGCGAGAAGCCGGAGCGCACGCTGCTCTTCGTCAACACCAAGCGCGAGGCCGAGTGGCTGACCCAGCGGCTGGAGGACAACGGCATCAAGTCGGGCGCGCTGACCGGCGACCTGCACCAGCGCGTGCGCCTGCGCGTGCTGCGCGAGTTCAAGGCCGGCGAGCTGCCGCTTCTGGTCGCCACCGATGTCGCCTCGCGCGGTCTGCACATCGAAGGCGTGACGCACGTGATCAACTACGACGTGCCGCAGGATGCGGAGGACTATGTCCACCGCATCGGCCGCACGGCGCGCGCCGGCGCCTCGGGTGTCGCCATCACGCTCGCCTGTGAGACCTACGTGATGGCGCTCGAGTCGATCGAGGGGCTGGTCGGCTTCCGCCTGCCGGTCATCCATGTCGAAGACGACATGCTGGTCAAGCC
>JBOHWA010000460.1:0-5019 GCA_050735855.1 Binatia bacterium | reverse complement strand
GTCCATAAGGAGCCTGAGGATCCTCTCCCCCAGCGCCAGCGCTCCCGACGCCATGCTGGTCGACGATGTCGGCGCCGGCCCCAACGAGACCCCTCGGCGCGCGATCCGCACAGCCATTGGAGACCGCGCCGCTGAGCTATTTACCGTCGCCACGCCGCGCCAGCCGGTTGCGTGCGATGCCAGGGCGGGGCCGAAGTGGGAGAATCTCGTCCAGCTCGACGAGGAGTTGGCCCTGGCCCTGGTGAACGAGCTCGAACGCCGCGGCATCGATGTGCGCGGCAATCAAAATCACCACATCGTGCTCATCTCGGAAGCCGATACCGTCTACGGGCGCGCCCTGCCCGCAGCGTTCAGGGCGGCGACGGTCGCGCGCAACCCGGATCCCGAGGAATTCCCCAGTATCGACGAAGTCCGAAAGCAGCTGGGCAAGCGGAAGGAGGTGACCCCACCGCAGAACGTCCACGTATTCTCCTATCTGCGCGGCCTCGATGGGCGCACGGCGCGATCGGCCAGCCGGGACAGCGACGACAAGAAGAAGACGTCCACTGCCGAGGAAGGCCTCAAGCGCGCCGCCAGCACGGTCGGCCAGGCGGCGGAGGGCGAGATCCAGTTCGACTACCTCGAGCGGCTCGCGTCGATGTTGCAAGGGCGCCACCGCATCTGGTCGCGAGAGTCCAAGATGTTCGATCCAGCGGGCATCCGCGCCATCGGCATCCTGGGCAGCGATCTCTACGACAAGCTGGTGATTCTGGAAGCGATGCGCCAGCGATTTCCGGAGGCACTCTTCTTCACCACCGACATGGACGGGCGGCTGTGGGATGCGCCATCGCTGGCCCTGACGCGAAACCTCGTAGTGGCGTCGGCCTTCGATCCCTTCCATCCGCGCGGGGACGAGGGGATCCGGGACACGGATGGCAGGTTCGCGCCGCTCAGGGACAACGCGCAGGCCGGACTCTACTACGCCGTACGGCTGGCGGTTGTGGCGCCCGGCACCTCAGTGCCACCGCCCGTCACGGAGCCGCTCCTGTTCGAGATTGGACGCAGGCGACCGGTCGAGCTCAGCATGCCCGGCGATCGGGCGCCGCGTAGGCAGGACGGATTCGCGAACCGCTTCGGGCGGCTGCAGTGGGTCGGGTTTTTCCTGGTGATCGCTGGCGTGATCGGCTTGGGAGGGCTGTGGCGCCTCACATGGTCCGAGGGGGCGACGACCGCGCCATCCCCCGTGCAGGAGGCAATCGTCCAACTCGAGTCGGCGATAGCGCGGTTCAAGTGGTGGTACGGCATGTTCGTGCTGGTCGCCCTGTTCGTCGCGGCCATCGTCTTCCGGATGTTGAGCCGCGGGCCCGGCGGCGAGCCGCTGGCTGTCGGTGAAGGGGTGAGCGTGTGGCCGACCGAGTGGATCCGTCTCGCCATCATTTTGTTCGTGGGCGGATTGATCCCCTGGGCGTGGTTCGGGCACAAGCTGTACCGGTTGCAGGCCTGGCGGGACTACTTCGCACCGGAGCAGACCGAGATGCCGCCGGACTTCGCGATCGAGCCGCTCCCGCTCCCGCAGCCGCGCAAGGTGTACCCGGGCTGGGTCAGCGCCACAGACCTCTTCTTCAAGTACGTCCGCGATGCCCGCCTGTACAAGCGCATGAGCCGCACCGTCAGCGCGACCGCTCTGTATATGATTTTCGGGTACGGCCTCTTCTTCGTCTACGGCATGCCGGTACGGCCGATACGAGGCGAACTGGCGAGCCGAATCGACATCTGGTGTCTGGTATTGGCGATCGTGGCCTTCATCTTCCTCACCTTCTACGTGATCGACACGACGTTGGTAACGCGCCGCTTGTTGAACGGTCTCGCGAAGGCGCTGACTAAATGGCCCGACTGGGTGGTGAGGCGCCAGGCCGACCGGCTTGGCCTGCAGGCGGTTGGAATGGGGAATGGGACGCTGGCGTCGCCGCTTGAGCAAGCGTTGGAGGGACTCATTGACGTCGAATATGCCTCCCAGCACACCAAGGAGCTGGGGGGCAGGCTGTACCTGCCGTTCATCGTCATGTTGATGATGATCGTCTCGCGTAGCCGGCTCTTCGACAACTGGGGCTGGCCGCTCTCGATGATCCTCATCAACGTGTTCAGCCTGGCGCTGGTACTGGCGTGCTCGTTTCTGTCGCGTCGCGCGGCCCAGCAGGTGCGTGCGTGCGCGCTGGGGAATCTTTCGCCGCACATCGTGGCGGCGGAAGGGCTTGGCGCGGCGGCCACCGCGCGCCCCAACCTCGAGGACCTGAAGAACATCCGCGCCGCCATCAACGGGGTTCGCCGCGGAGCGTATGCCCAGCTGCGCTACGATCCCGCGGTGCTGGCGGTGCTGATCCCGACCGGTGGGTATGGGATCTTCGTCCTGCTCTTCGAGGTCGCGCTCGGGATGCACTAAGGGGGTGCTCGATAGCGCGGGTGTGGATGGAAAGGCGCGCCCGGGGTGATTCGAACACCCAACCTGCCCTCGGGGATCGCCCAAAACCGGCCAGTCGTGATCGCCTGAAAACCGGCCAGTCGAAGTAGGGACGCGAGACGTTGACGAGGGCGCGGGCGGATGAGCCTGCGCCGGGATGGCCAACGTCTTGAGCGAACAGAAACGACAGCAGGTCGAAGCCCTCGGCCGACTGAATTGGTCGCTGCGGCAGATCGAAGAGGCGGTGGGGGTTCGACGCGAGACCGCGAGCGCGTACCTGAAGGCGGCCGGGATCGCGATCCGAACGGTGCGCGGTCGGCGGGCGCCGGCAAAACCGGCCAGTCAGGCGATCACCGACCCGGGGGCGGATTCAAAACCGGCCAGTCGGGCGATCACCGACTCCGAGCCACCAGCGCCGCTGGCCGTGCCGGTGCAACTGAGCGCCTGCGAGCCGCATCGGGAGAGGATCGAGCAGGCCCTGTCGGATCGACGCAACGGCGTGGCGATCTACCAGGAGCTGGTCGACCGGCACGACTTCCGCGGGAGCTACAGCAGCGTGCGCCGCTTCGTGCGCCGGCTGCGCGGTCAGGGGGAGGCGAAGACCTTCGCGGTCATCCACACCGCCCCGGGCGAAGAGGCCCAGGTCGACTACGGCACCGGGCCGCTGGTGCGTCATCCCGAGACCGGCACGTACCGCCGCACCCGCCTCTTTGTCCTTACGCTCGGCTGCAGCCGCAAGTGCGTGCGCTTCTTGGTGTGGCGGTCGAGCTCACGGATATGGGCCGAGCTGCACGAGCAGGCGTTTCGACGACTGGGCGGCAGCCCCCGTGTCCTGGTGCTCGACAATCTCAAGGAGGGCGTCCTGACGCCCGACATCTACGATCCCGAGCTCAACCCCCTGTACCGGGACATGCTCACGCACCACGGCGCCGTCGCCCTGCCGTGTCGGATCCGCCATCCCGATCGCAAGGGCAAGGTCGAGCGTGGGGTCGATCACGCGCAGGAAACACCGCTCAAAGGACTGAAATTCGAGCGCATCGACGAAGCGCAGGCACACCTCGATCACTGGGAGGAGCGCTGGGCCGACACGCGCATCCACGGCACCACCAAGCGCCAGGTGGCGGCGATGTTTGCCGAGGAGAAGCCGCACCTGCGCGCGCTGCCGCTCGAGCCCTTCCGCTATTACGAGTACGGCACCCGGACCGTGCACCTCGACGGCCATGTCGAGGTCGCGCGGGCGTACTACTCCGTCCCGCCCGGGCACGTCGGTCGGGTGGTCTGGGTCCAGTGGGACGCCCGGCACGTGCGCATCGTGTCGGGGGAGCACGGGCAGCTGCTGCGCGAGCACACGCGCCAACAGCCGGGGCGTCATCGCACGGCCCGCGAGGACCGGCCCGCCGCCACGCCCCCGCGGCTGCACGAGATCCTGGCGCGGGCCGGCCGGGCCGGCGCGCACATCGGCACGGTGTGTCGCCTCATCCACGAACGCGAGGGCGATCTCGGCGCGCGGCGCATCCTCGGCGTCCTCGCCCTGGTCAAACGGTTCGGCGCCGAGAGCGTCGAGGATGCCTGTAGCGCCGCCCTCGAGACCGGCACCCCGACCTACCGCTTCGTGCGGCGCTACGCCGAACGCCGCCCCTCGCTGCGGCTCACGCTCACACAGATCGATCCGTTGATCCGCGAGCTGACCGACTACCGCGATCTGATTGATCGCATCACCCGCACCCCGCCACCGGAGGACCCATGACTATTCCCGAACTCCAGCGATCGCTCAGGAAACTGCGGCTGGGCTCCATGGCGCTGAGCCTGGAGACGCGCCTCATTGAGGCGCAGAGCACCCCGCTGCCGCACCTCGATTTCCTCTCCGCCCTGATCACCGACGAGCTCACCCGACGCGCCGATCGACTCATCGAGCGTCGCGTGAAGCAGGCAGCCTTCCGCGACGCGGGCCGGACCCTCGACCGCTTCGACTTCACCTTCAACCCGACGATGAACCGCCGGCTTGTCTTCGAACTCGCCGCCGGCCACTTCATCGATCGCCATCAGGACGTGCTGTTCCTCGGTCCGCCCGGCACCGGCAAGAGTCACCTCGCCCAGGCCATCGGCCTCGCCGCGATCCTCAACGGGCACAAGGTCGTGTACCGCGAGACCTACGTGCTGCTGGAAGAGATCGCCGACGCCACCCTCGACGGCACCCGCAAAGCGCTCATGGCTCGGCACGAATCGATCCCGTTGCTGCTCATCGACGACCTCGGCATGCGCAAGCTCCCCGCGGCGGCCGCCGAGGATCTCCTGGAGATCATCATGCGCCGTCACCAACGCGCCAGCACCATCATGACGTCCAATCGTCCCGTCGACGACTGGGGCAAGCTGCTCGGCGACACCCCGGCGGTCAGCGCCATGCTCGACCGCCTGCTCGACGACGGTCACGTGATCAAATGTGGTCCCAAGAGCTGGCGCACCCGCAAGCACGCCGCCTTGCCTTCGGCGACGAACTGACGCACAACCCTTCCGTCTCGCCTCCGTCGACTGGCCGGTTTTGCCCCGATCACAACTGGCCGGTTTTCAGGCGATCCCTGAGG
>JBOHWA010000459.1:0-7795 GCA_050735855.1 Binatia bacterium | reverse complement strand
GGGCGCCGTTTGTCGGCGCCGTGCCCGCGACGAGTCGCGCCCCGCCCCCGGCGCCGACAAGCGGCGCCCGCCAAGGCTACGGCAACGCGTTCCACTGATCCCACGGGACGCGCGCGATATACTCACTGCCGCCCGCACCGTCCGGCTTGAAGATCGCCGCCTCGCTCCACTGCAGGGAGTTGAGGATCGGGCAGACGGTGAAGCCGGCGTGGCCGATCAGGGCGGTGTTGCTGCGCGCCGGCGGGGCGACGGCGATGTGGTCGTAGACCTGTTCACAGCGCTTGGCCTCGTCGTAGACGAAGTAGGTCAGGTCCGGCAGCAGCTCGATCGGCGGGCCGAAGTCCATCAACTCGGCGGTCTGGACGTTGCGGCAGAACTCGCTCGACTGCACGCGGCCGATCGGGATCGCGCGGGCGTCGAAGACCTCGCCGAGCGCGGTCGCCTCGGCGACGCCGGCGGCGTTGAGTTGGCGCGCCGTCGCGGTGACCGGGCCTTCGGCCGGGCAGACATTGTCGCAGCTCTTCCACCAATCGGGCACGGCGGTCGTCGCGGCGGTTCCCAACCCGGTCTGGTCGGCGCAGACGGTCGCCGACGCATGCCGCCAGTGCAGCACGTAGCCGCCGGCGCGCAATGCCTGCACCAATGACACTTGCAGCGTGGTGGCATCGCCGGTGGACTCACAGTGGAATTCGGCCGTGCACGCGTAGGCCGCATAGTGATAGCGGCGCGGGGTGTCGGCCGTGTCCGGCAGCAGGTTGGTCACTTGGTCGAAGGCGAAGCCGCCGCTGCCGGCGGCGACCCACTCCGCGGCGGGGTCGTTCGGCCCGGCGACCGGCGCGTTCAGCCGCCGCATGATGACCACGAACGGATAGCCGGCGGCGGGGTCGGGCGCGTTGTACGTGAGGCGGATGACGCTGCCGTCGATCGCGGCCTGCAGCTCGGAGGGCAGGACCGGCAGGCCGAGGTCCGCCCACTCATCGAAGTGCACGTTGGCGATGTGCAGGCTGCCGCCGGCGCCGTCCGGCTTGAAGATCGCCGCCTCGCCGCGGCGCAGCGTATCGAGCACGTCGCAGGGATTGGTGAAGCCGGCGTGGCCGATGAGCGCGGCGTTGGTGCCCGGGGCCGGCGCCACGGCGAACAGGGCGTAGGAGTCGGCGCAGCGGTCGAGCTCGTCGTAGACGAAGTAGGTGAGCGCCGGCAGCTGCTCGATGGGCGGTCCGAAGTCCATGTGCTCGGCGGTCTGCACGTTGCGGCAGAACTCGCTCGACAGGACGCGGCCGATCGGGATGTCGAGCGCGTCGAGGGCTGCGCCGACGGTCTGCGACTGGCTGATGCCGAGTGGATCGTCGAGCTGGCGCGCGGTCGACGTGCCGCAGTCGCGCTCGCAGGTCTTCCACCAGTCCGGCACCGCGGTGGTGTCGGCGGGACCGAGCCCGGTCTGATCGACGCAGAGATTAGCCTCGGCGTGGCGCCAGTGGAGGTTGTAGCCGCCGGCGCGCAGTGCCTCGAGCAGGGTCGGCGCCAGGGTGGTGGCGCTGCCGGACGACACGCACGGCGCGCCGCCCGCGGCGCAGGCGAAGACGGCGTAGTGATAGACGCGCGGCTGGCCGGCGACGTCGGGCAGCAGCGCCGACACCTCGTCGGTCGCCGCGCTGGCGGCGCCGCGGAAGATCTCGGTGGCGTCCGCATCGTCGGGCCCGGCGACCGGTGCGTTCAGTTTGCGCAGCACGAGGGATTCCGGATGGCCGGCGCCCGGATCGGGGTTGAACCACTGCAGCAGCACGGTCCCAGCGTCGATGCGCGCCGCGAGGTTGGTCGGCGCGATGGCGGTCGCGGTCGGGCTCGGGGTGGGTGTGGGGGTTGCGGGGGGTGTCAGGCTGGCCGTCGCGGTTGGCGGCGTCGCCTCGAGGGTCGCGGTCGGTGTCGCCTCGCGCGTCGCGGTCGGCGTCGCCGTGCCGGCGATCATCGCCGTCGCCGTCGGGTCGTCGCTGCCGCAGCCGTCGAGGGAGGCGCGCACCGCGCCGATCAGCTCGCCGATGGCGACGGTGCCGTCGCCGTCGACGTCCAGGCGATTGCAGGTCGCCACCGGTGCCTCGCCGAGGGCGACGCTCACGCCGCGAACCAGATCGGCGATGCTCACCACCCCGTCGTCGCCACAGTCGCCGACGCACGCCGCGCGCGCCGCGCCGGCCGATGCCAGCAGCAGCGCCAGCCCGGCGATCGCCGCCCCTGTGGCTGCCAGATGCCCCATGAATCGCCCCTTCTCGCCCCGGATTCCGACCGACCGGCCGCGCTGCGGCCGGCGATCTTCCCATAGAACACCAGCGGCGCGCTTGATGAAAGCGCAACCGGGCGGTCAACCGATTCCGCCGCACGGCGTCTGTAGGGGCAGGAGGTAACACGCATGAGGCACAGAACATGGGCTTGGGCGCTGCTGGCCGTCGGTCTGTCGGCGGCGACGGCGGTGGCGCAACCGCGCGGCGGTGGGCCGCGGCACCACGGGCCGCCGCACGGGCGCGATGGCGCCATGCGCGCGATCGGCGCGCTGCTGCAGGCCGACGGGTTGAGCGACGAGCAGCGGACGCAGATGCACGCCGTCCTCGAGGCCGGCCGCGACGAGGTCGGGCCGCTGCTCGAGCAACTGCGCAGCGCCAACGACGCGCTGGTCGACCAGTTGCTCGGCCCCGAGACGCCCACGGCCGAGGCGCTCGACGCCCAGATGCAGAGCATCGCGGTGCTGCAGCTGCAGCTGACCCAACACCAGGCGCAGACGGTGCTGGCGCTGCGCCAGCTGCTGAGCGCGGAGCAACTCGCGGCGGCGCTGGCCGAGAGTCAGCAACGACGCGGCGAACGCGACGTGATATTCTTCCGCAACTAGAGCCGGTGCACGGGGCGCGGGTCGCACCCGCGCCCCGGCGCCCCCGACACGGACCAGGAGTGTGCGTGCAAGTCGTGCGGCAGCGCAGTATGCCGGCGTCACCCCGACAGCCGGGGCCGGCGGGTCGAGGAGCCAGGCAATGCTGGCGGTAGGACAGGTCGCGGTGGACGAAGCGGCGAGCTACGACGACATCTATCGCACGCATCGCGCCCGCGTGGTGCGCCTCTGCCATCTGCTGCTCAGCGATCCCGACGAGGCCCAGGAAGTGAGCCAGGAGGTGTTCCTCAAGTTGCACCGCGCCCATCAGGCGGTGGGGGCGCCGCCCAATTGGGGCCCATGGCTCAGCACCGTGACGGTCAACGCCTGCCGCGACCGGCGCCGCTCGCGCTGGTGGAAGTGGGGACGCCGCAGCGAGGAGTACGACGACGAGGCGCACGCCAGCGCCGCGCTGACGCCCGAACAGGCGGCCCTCGACCAGGAGACCCGGCAGCGCATCTGGCTGGCGTTCCGCGCCTTGCCGGCACGCCAGCGCGAGGTGTTCGCGCTGCGCCACCTCGAGGGCTGGTCGACCGAGGCCGTGGCCGAGACCCTGCAGCTCAGCAGCGGGACCGTGAAACAACATCTATTCCGCGCCGTGCAACACATGCGGCGCGCGTTGGGAGGTCAGCGATGAAGCATCTGAGCGAGGCGGAGCTGGTGGCGCTGGCCAGCGGCGACGCCGACGCCGCGGCGCGGGCGCACGTGCGCGACTGTCTGCCCTGCACCGCGCGCCACGCGGCGCTGGAGCGCGATCTGCGCACGCTGCGCCAGGTGCTGGGTGGGGAGCCGATGCCGGCGGTGCTGCCGCGGCGCCGCGCGCCGGTCGGCTGGCTGCCGGTCGCCACCGCCCTCGCCGCCAGTGCCCTCCTGGCGCTCGGCTGGAGTGCCTGGCGCAGCACGCCGGCGGCGGCGCCGGTGCAGGTGGCGCAGGTGACGAGCCTGGCGCGCGACGTGTCGGCGGCGCTGTTCGCCGAGGCGCAGTTCGGCGCGGCGGCGACAGCGTCCGATCACGCCGATCTGCAGGCCGCCCTCAACGGCGGCTGGGCGTGCGACTCGCTGTACTGCGACGGCGACGATCTGCTGGCCTACGATCGATACTGATGGAGCGAACCATGATGGCTCGATGGCTGTTCACGACCACCCTCGCCTTGCTGCTCGCCGCCCCGGCGGCTCTCTCCGCCCAGCCGCCGCCCGACGGGCCGCCGGGCGGCCCGCGCGGCATGCGCATGCTGCTCGGGCCGCCGGGCGGTGACATGCTCGGCGAGGGCCCCGGCATGATGCTGCCGCTGATGCTGCGCCAGAAGGACCTCAGCCCCGAGCAGCATCAGCGCATGCGCACGATCATGGAGGCCGATCGCAGCGGCCTGCACACGCTGTTCAGCGACCTCGACGCCGCCAACACCGCGCTGGCCGCCAAGCTGCTCGCCCCGGGCGCGATCGACGCCGCCAGCCTGCAGCCCGAGGTCGAACGCATCAGCGCCCTGCGCCGCCAGCTGATGGAGCGTGGCCTGCAGACCGCCCTCGGCGTGCGCGCCGTGCTCACCCCCGTCCAACTCGCCAAGGTCGCCGACAAGCGCGCCCGCCTGGAGAAGCTCCAGGCCGAAATGCGCGCTCTGCTCGACGATTGAGGGTGCACGGCGTCACGGGCGATTACACCTGAATTGCGTCGCTTGTCGGCGCCATGCCGGCGAAGGGCGGAGCGTTGGGCCAAGCACGCCTGGAGGGCGCCGCTCCGTCGGCGCCGTGCTCGCGACCATTCCCCGCGCCCCGGCCCCCGGCGCCGAGGGCCCGGCGCCCTCCAGCGGCGGTGCTCGCCGCGAGCATTCCGCGAGCCGTTCCGGCGTTACTCCACCTCGGGGATGATCTCCTTGGCGATGAAGTCGATCTGCGCCAGGTCGGTGGGGTCGGGCAGGACCAGCACGAACAGCGTCACGCCGCGGCGGACGTAGTCGCGCAGGCGCGGGCCGACGATGTCGGGGGTGCCCTGCACCAGTTGGTCGTCGTAGCTCCAGACGCCGCCGGCGCGCCGCGCCGCTTCGAGCTGATTGCGCACGTCCTTCTCCGCCGCGGCCGTCGCCAGCGGCACCATCAGCGACTGGTCGATCGACGCCGGGTCGCGGCCGAGTTCGGCGCAGTGGCGGTGCAGGGCGGCGCGTTTGCGCTCGTAGTCGGGCAGCGGGATGGGGAAGTAGTTCCAGATGTCGGCGTGGCGCGCGACGGCGCGCAGCAGCAGCCGCTCGCCGCCGCCGCCGATGGTGATCGGCGGGCGCGGCGCCTGCGCCGGCGTCGGCCGGCACAACGCATTCTCGACCCGATAGTGGGCGCCGTGCACGGTCGTCGGTGCGCCGCTCCACAGCGCCTTGATGATCTCCAGCCCTTCCTCCATGCGCGCGATGCGCACGCTGGTGGCGGGGAACTCGTAGCCGTAGCCGCGGTGCTCCTCCTCGTGCCAGCCGGCGCCGTAGCCGAACTCCAGGCGACCGCCGCTCAGCGCGTCGAGCGTCGCCGCCATCTTGGCGGTCAGCGCCGGGTTGCGGTAGCCGTCGCAGAGCACCAACGTGCCGAGCCGGATCGACTGCGTCCATCCCGCCAGCAGGCTCATCAGCGTGAACGCCTCGAGCACCGCCGGCTGCTCGGCCGACGGGTAGTTGTAGAGGTGGTCGTAGACCCACAGCGAGTGGAAGCCGCGCGCCTCGGCGCGCTGCGCGATGGCGCGCAACACGCCGGCGTCGACGTCCCCCTGCGGCACGAGCAAGCCAAAGCGGATCGGGGCAGCCATGCGCCCTCGTACCATTTCGCCCGCCGATGCCGAAGGCTGACCGCTCTCGCTTCGCCGCCGCAATGCCGTTAAGAAGGGGCGTTCCCCCTGGAGGCAGTATGGCGACCCCGCAGGAGCTCCTCGAGGAGCTGAAAAGCATCCGCTACCCCGGCTACACGCGCGATATCGTGTCGTTCGGCATCGTGCGCGACATCGAGATCACCAGTGTCGGGATCACGGTGACGCTGACCCCGGGCGGCGCCAAGCCGGAGGCGGTCGAAGAGATTGCCGTCGCGGTGCGCGACGCGGTGCGGCGGCGCGCCGGCGTGGAGCAGGTCGAGATCGTCATCCAGGAGCCCGACAAACCGCGCCCGGCCTCGGCGAGCCCGCGCGCCGACATCCCCGGCGTGCGGCGCATCATCGCCGTGGCCAGTGGCAAGGGCGGCGTCGGCAAGTCGACCGTCGCCGTCAACCTCGCCCTGGCGCTGCGCGCGCTCGGGCAGCGCGTCGGCCTGCTCGATGCCGACGTCTACGGCCCCAGTGTGCCGACCATGCTCGGGCTCGAGGAGCGCCCGCACACCAACGAGCAGGAGCGCATCGTGCCGCTCGAGCGGCATGGCTTGAAGGTCATCTCGCTGGGGCTCTTCATCAACCCCGGTCAACCGGTGATCTGGCGCGGGCCGATGATCACCAAGCTGCTGACGCAGTTCCTGCGCGAGGTGGAGTGGGGCACGCTCGACGTGTTGGTGCTCGATCTGCCGCCCGGCACCGGCGACGCGCAGCTCACCATCGCCCAGCAGGCGCCGCTCACCGGCGGCGTCATCGTCACCACGCCGCAGGACGTCGCGCTGCTCGACGTGCAGCGCGGCATCACCATGTTCAACCAGGTGAACGCCCCGGTGCTGGGCGTGGTCGAGAACATGAGCTTCCACGTCTGCCCCGGCTGCGGCGATCGCGCCGAGATCTTCGGCCACGGCGGCGGGGCGCGCATGGCGGCCGAGAGCGGCATCCCGTTCCTCGGCGAGATTCCGCTGGTCAGCCGCCTGCGCGAGAGCATGGACGAGGGCCGCCCGGCGATGATCGCCAACCCCGACAGCCCGGAGAGCCAGGCCTTCCTGCACATCGCGCGGCGCGTGCTCGAAGAGGCGGACAAGGGCGCGGACGTCGTGCTTCCCACGGTGCACTAGGACAGGAAAACTCTCACCGCGGAGAGGCAGAGAAGCCGAGAGATCCTGGGCTGTTCGCCGCGACCTGCTCAGAGCGCGGATCAGACTACGCCTCTGGGAGGACCAGCGCCGGAAACTTTTCGGGCAATTGCCTCCGCCCCTCCGCGCCTCCGCGGTGAAAATTTCCGCTTGGCCCCGCGTCTCAGTTGACGCGGATGATCAGTTGGCGCGGGGCGCCGAAGTTGCCCGCCGGGAAGTCGCGCAGGCGGACGGTGACCAGGGTGTCGCCCTGCGGGAAGGCGGTGATCTGGCCCATGAAGCCGCAGAACTGGGCGGTGGTCTCCTTCACCAGGCAGCCGTACTGACCGTCGATGCCGAGGACGCAGGCGGTGCTGTCGCTGCAGGAGCGGGCGATCTTGTTGCCGACGCCGTCGATGAAGCGGCAGGCGAGATCGTTCATGCGGTCGTTGATCGGCGACGAATCGGAGAAGTCGGGTGGGTTGGTCGCCGGCACGCCGCCCAGGATCGGCGGCGTATCGTCGCAGACGGTCGGACTGCCGTCGCCGAGCGGGCGGGTGACCTGGATCTGGAGATCGGGTGGGCCGCCGTCCTCGATCAGCGTCGTCGTGGCGACCCGCTGGCGCGACGGGCCCGGCTTGCCCTCGACGACGAGCGAGAAGCCGAAGCCGAAGATCGGCGTGTAGATCGGGATGTTGCCCGACATGCCGGTCGGCTCCAGCAGCATGTCGTCGGCACGGGTGAGGCCGAAGAAGGTGATCTCGGGGCCGCGCGCCTGACCGGTCGGGGTCGCCGTCGGCGGCAGCGTGGGCGTGCGCGTGCGCGTGGTGGTCGGCAGCGGCGTGCCGGTCGGTGCGCTGGTGCGGGTGCGGGTGGCGGTGGCGCCGACGGTCGGGGTGCGCGTGCGGGTTGGCGTCGGGCCGGTCGGTGTGCGCG
>JBOHWA010000458.1:0-2060 GCA_050735855.1 Binatia bacterium | reverse complement strand
GCATGGTCGGGCGCTCGGCGGCGATGGTCGAGGTGTACAAGACCATCGCCCGCGTCGCCCCGGCGCCGAGCACGGTGCTGCTGCAGGGCGAGAGCGGCACCGGCAAGGAGCTGGTGGCGCGCGCCATCCACCGCCACAGCCTGCGCCGCGAGCGGCCGTTCGTCGCCGTCGACTGCACGGCGCTGACCGAGACGTTGCTGGAGAGCGAGCTCTTCGGCCACGTGCGCGGGGCGTTCACCGGCGCCGTCGGCGACACCCCGGGCCTGTTTGCCGAAGCCGACGGCGGCACCGTCTTCCTCGACGAGATCGGCGAGATCGGCCCGCCGCTGCAGGCCAAGCTGCTGCGCGTGCTGCAGGAGCACCAGGTGCGACCGGTGGGCGGTACGCAGTGGCGCGCGGTCGATGTGCGGGTGGTGGCGGCGACCAACCGCGATCTCGCCGCGGCGGTCGCCGCCGGGCAGTTCCGCGAGGATCTCTACTATCGCCTCAAGGTCGTCACCGTGCGCCTGCCGCCGCTGCGCGAGCGGCGCGACGACATCCCGCTGCTGGTCGATCATCTGGTGCGGCGCGCCGCGGCGCAGTGCGACAAGGCGATCACCGGCGTCGCCGACACCGCCCTGGCGGTGCTCTGCGCCAGCGACTGGCCGGGCAACGTGCGCGAGCTGGCCCACGTGCTCGAGCGCAGTGTGGCATTGGCGCGCGGTCCGGTGCTCGGCCTCGACGATCTGCCGTCGGATCTGCAGACCCCGGCGGCGCCCGCCGCCGGCGACCTGCTGGCCGACTCGCCGACGCTCGAGGAGATGAAGAAGCGCTACATCGCCCATGTCCTCGCCCAGCACGGCGGCAACGTCACCCACGCCGCGGCGATCCTCGGCCTCGACCGCCGTTCGCTCTACCGCATGCTGCAGCGCTACGGCATCGCGCACTGAGCGCGACGAGCGCGGATCGCGGATGCGCCGCACGGCGGGAACCGCGCCGCGGGGCACTGTGGCGCCATGCCTCGGCTGGCGCGCAGGCATCACGCACCCGGCCTAGCGCGGCATGCAGCGCCACGGCTGGCCCGACCATTGCTGTCGAATCGACCGATATGGATTCGGAGCTCCGCAGCCGCGCGTTGATCGCGGCACAACTCGGCGTCGAGGTCGACGAGGTCGACGACCTGGCGCTGGTCGACCTGGCCCTGGCCCTCGGCAAGTCCTTCGGGGTGGTGCTGTCAGCAGCGCGCCTGGCGCGCCTCGCGACCTACAGCGATCTGCTGCGCCTGTTGCGCGAGGCACTCGAGCCCGCCGCCGGTGCCGGCGCAGCGGGCAAGGATCTCGCTGCCTGTTTCGTGCGCGTGCGCATCGTCTCCGGCGGCCGCGACGGGCGCGTCGCGGTGGTGCGCGTCGGCTGGCTGACCCCGGATCTCGCGGCGGGAATCGTCGACGACGTGCGCCACGCCGCGGCCGGCACGTGGGTCGACGTGCTGGTGCCCGACGATCTCAGCGACGCCGCCATCGCCGTGTTGGCGCAGCGGCTGCGCGCCCTGGTCGGTGCGCGCGTCCGCCTCGCCGTGCGCCACGCCGGCGTCGCCGCCCCCGCCCTGGGGCCGATCGCCACACCCGCCTGTGACCATTTGTCCCGCACGCGCGGGCCGGGAAACGGTGCCAGCCTCGCCAGCGCGCCGCTGACGACTGGCACCGCGCTTGCACATTCAGAATCCCATCAACGCTTCACCAACCAAAGGAGGTCACAGTCATGAAACGCATCCTCGCAGGAGCCGTTCCGTTCCTCGCGGCGGTTCTGATGATCGCCGGACCGGCGGCAGCCGCGACACCGAAGGTCAGCTGCAAGACCATCGACGCGCAGCTGGCCGCCGGCAAGGCCCCCGCCGCGGTGGCCAAGGAGCTCAAGGTCACGACGAAGGCGGTCCAGCACTGCCAGACGGCGATGACCAGCGCCCACAGCGGCCAGGCTGCGTCGCAGGCGCGCTAGCCACGCGCCGCGACTCCGACGCGTGATGCTCTGCGGAGCGTCGCGCATCGCCGGGCGCCCCGCTCGCCGGGGCGCCCGGCCCCCCC
>JBOHWA010000457.1:0-2119 GCA_050735855.1 Binatia bacterium | reverse complement strand
GTCAGCGTCATCGGCGGTCAGATCAACGTCCTGCTCGGCAGCCTGGTGTCGCTCGACGATCCCAACGGCGATCAGAACACCGCCGACGCGGTGTCGTTCGACGGCGCGCTGCGGCCGCGCTTCCTCGGCATCAAGGTCGGTGCCGACACCACCCAGGAGATGGTCCCGCGCCACCAGTTGGTGCCGTCCTTCCACGCCCGCACGGCCGACACCACCGTCCCCGGCGGCGTCGACACGGAGCAGCTCGCCGACGGCGCGGTGACGATCGAGAAGATCGATCCCACGGTGCTCATCCCGGCCGGCGCGATCATGCCCTACGCCGGCAGCACGGCACCGCCGGGCTGGGTGCTGTGCGACGGCACGGAGTACGACGGCACGCTGCCCGAGTTCGCGGCCCTCTACGACGCAATCGGCACGAGCTTTGGCGAAGGCAGCGGCGCCAACCTGTTCAAGGTCCCCGACCTGCGCGGCCAGTTCCTGCGCGGCCTCGATCCGAGCGGCAGCGTCGACCCGGACGGCGCCAGCCGCACGGTGGGCTCGACGCAGGGAACCGCCATCGTTCCGCTCAGTGGACTGGTGGTCCCCTCAACGATCTCCACCTCCGTCGATGGTGAGCACGATCATCGGAAGATCAATATTGATAACGGCACCGGCAATATCAGGGACTTTGCCAACCCCTATGGCATCACTCCTACATCAAGTGTTCATTTCACCTATCCGGCGGGCGCGCACCAACACAGTGTGGCCATCCCGGCGAGCCCGGTGAACATCTCACCGACCTTGGGCGCGACCTCGACCGAAACGCGCCCGAAGAACGTCGCCGTGAACTACATCTGTAAGCTCTGACCCACTTGTCGCACCCGAGCCAGCCGCCGCCGTCGCCCGCAGCGCCGCTGGCGGACGTGTACCACCTCGCCTTCTGGCGGCGCTTCCACGTGCGCATGTCCGGGCTGTCACCAACGAGACGCTGATCCGCCTGCCGGATCCACTGCGGCACCAGGCCGTCCCTCACGGCGAGCACCCGATCAGAGGCCGGACGCACACGGTGTTGGTATACTCGATCTAACCTTGATGTGACAGAAAAAGATCAACGCGAAGGCGCGAAGGCGCGAAGACCAGAGGAGCGCAGCTGTGGAGCGAGCGTTCCCGGAACCACATCGCTGATGCGGATTGGGAAAGAGCCGGCCGGGTGCAGACTCCTCGGTAACACTTCGCGTCTTCGCGTCTTCGCGTTGAAGTCTTCTGTCTCATCAAGGCTAACTAAATCGCCCTGGAGGGCGGCGGTCCAACGGAAGCGCCACCCGAGATCACTGTCAGTAGTTCTGCAGCGTCGCGAAGCGGGCGCGGTGCCAGGCGGCGTCGCCGAAGGTGAGCTCGGCGGTGCGGGCGCGCTTGAGGTAGAAGCCGATGTCGTGCTCGTCGGTCATGCCGATGCCGCCGTGCATCTGGACGCCCTCGTGGGCGACCAGCATGGCGGTCTCGGAGCAGCGCGCCTTGGCGGCGGCGACGATCTCGGCGGCGCGCGGGTGCTGCTCGTCGAGCGCCATGGCGGCGGCCATCGCGGCGGAGCGCGCCAGCTCGATCTCGGTGAACATCACGGCGGCGCGGTGCTTGAGCGCCTGGAAGGAGCCGATGACGACGCCGAACTGCTGGCGCGTCTTGAGGTAGTCGAGGGTCATGGCGAAGGCGGCGTCCATGCCGCCGATCATCTCGGCGCACAGCGCGGCGGTGGCGCGGTCGATGACCTGGGCGAGCAGCGCGGCGCCTTGGCCGACCGCGCCGAGTAGGTCGCCCGGCGCGACGGCGACGCCCTCGAGCCGCACGGTGGCGGCATTGCGGCCGTCGAGCATGTTGCCGCGCGTCGTCTGCACGCCCGGCGCGCGCGCGTCGAGCAGGAAGAGCGTGATGCCCTCGGCCTCGCGCTCGCCGCCGGCGGTGCGGGCGCTGACCACCAGGCGGTCGGCGACGTTGCCGTCGAGCACGAAGCGCTTCTCGCCGCTCAGCCGCCAGCCGTCGCCGGCGCGCTCGGCGCGCGTCGTGACATGGGTGAGGTCGTAGCGGCTCTGCGCCTCCTGGTAGGCGAGCGCCAGCAGCAGCTCGCCGGCGACCACCGCGGGCA
>JBOHWA010000456.1:0-2247 GCA_050735855.1 Binatia bacterium | reverse complement strand
GGTGGAGGGCGGCGCCGGCGGCGGCGACGACGGCCGGCGGTAGCGCGGTGGTGAAGATGAAGGTGCGGGCGTGGTTGATCAGGTAGTCGATCATCGCCCGGCTGCCGGCGACGTAGGCGCCGAAGCTGCCGAGCGCCTTGCCGAGCGTGCCCATCTGGACGGCGACGCGGGCCTGCAGGCCGAGCGCCTCGACCAGCCCGGCGCCGTGCGGGCCGAGCACGCCGGTGGCGTGCGCCTCGTCGACCATGAGCAGCGCGTCGTATTGCTCGGCGAGGTCGCACAGGGCGGCGAGCGGTGCGGCGTCGCCGTCCATGCTGAAGATCGAGTCGGTGACGATCAGGCGCCGCCGGGCCGGGGCGGCGCGCAGCCGCTCCTCCAGCCCGGCGAGATCGACGTGCGGATAGACATAGGTGGCGGCACGCGACAGGCGGCAGCCGTCGATCAGGCTGGCGTGGTTGAGCGCATCGCTGAACACGGCGTCGCCGGGGCCGACCAGGGCGGCGATGGTGCCGAGGTTGGCGTGGTAGCCGGAGGTGAACAGCAGCGCCGCCTCGCTGTGCTTGAACGCGGCGAGGCGGGCCTCGAGCTCGTGATGCGGGCGCATCGAGCCGGAGATGAGGCGCGACGCACCGGCGCCGACGCCGTAGGTGCGCGTCGCCTCGATCGCGGCCTCGATCAGCGCCGGGTGGTCGGCGAGGCCGAGGTAGTTGTTCGAGCACAGCGCCAGGACGGCGCGGCCGTCGACCAGTACGCGCGCGCCCTGGGCGCCGTCGACCGGGCGCAGCGCGCGCTGCAGCCCGACGGCCGCCAGGCGGCGCAGATCGTCGCGAAGCCAGGCGTCGCCGCGCATGCGCCACGGTTAGTGTGGGCAGTCGGGGGAGTCAACGCGGCGCCGCTTGGCCAGGACAGCGGGCCGCCCCCGTCGTGCCCACGCGGCCGCTGGCGACGGGGCGGAACCCGATCCGAATCGGGAAACCCTGGCGACGAAATTTTCGCTTGCACGGAATAAATCGGCGTGCGCGTGCGTCTCTTTCGCTGGAGTCAGACGGACAAGGGATGAACGGCGCGCGGACCCAGCCGCAGCCGCTCGCCGTCGCAGGGGGGAACTCCTCGAAATTCCGAGCCGAGAGGAGCGAACGATGCTGCACGCCGTCATCCGCACCAGCGAGGAAGCCTTCCACTTCATCTCCGAGCCCAACTTCTACAATCTCGAAACCCTGCAACTGCACATGCGCGGCGCCCGCAAGGATGCCAGCGACGTGCGCCTGCAGATCTCCCTCGACTCGCCTGCCCCGCCGCAGTTCACCCGCCGCATCCGCCGCTGGCTCGGCCGCCTCTCCCGCCTCGGCGTCGCCGTCGAGCTGCGCCGCGGCAGTTGAGCGCCGGCGTCCGGTCGGTCGCGGGTGGCGTTTCGCGTGGAACCGGTTGGTGCGGCTGTGGTAGGCGGTCGGTATGGCGGCGCGGTTGGTGTTTCCGGCGATCCTCGGCGGTGCTCTCGGGCTGGCGATGTGGCTGGCGCCGTGGCTCGGGCCGGCGACGGCGCTGGCGGTGACCCAGACGGTGGCGGTGATTGCCATCATCGTGGCCGAGCAGCGCTGGCCGTTTCGCGCGGCGTGGGGTCGCTCGCACGGCGACGTGCTGACCGACGTGGCGCACGCGGTCGTGTCCGGCATCGGCACCAGCCAGGTCTTGCGCATCCTGGTACAGGCGGGCGGGGTGGCGGTGGCGGGCGCGCTGTCGCGCGGTCTCGGGGTCGGGCTGTGGCCGACCGCGTGGCCGCTGCTGGCGCAGCTCGGGCTGGCGCTGGTGATCGCCGAGCTGCCGCAGTACTGGCTGCACCGCTGGCAGCACGAGCGCGAGGCGTTGTGGCGCTTTCACGCCGTGCACCACAGCGCACCGCGGCTCTACTGGTTGAACGCGGCGCGCTTTCATCCGGTCGACCTCGGGCTGCTCTACCTGGTCGGCTATCTGCCGCTGATCGCGCTCGGTGCCCCGGAGATGGTGATCATGCTGTTCGCGCTCTTCGACGCGGTGTTCGGCATGTTGCAGCACTCCAACATCGCCATGCGGCTCGGGGTGCTCAACCGCGTCTTCAGCGCCGCCGAGGCGCACCGCTGGCATCACTCGCGCACGCTGGCGGAGGCCAACACCAACTACGGCTCCAACCTGATCGTCTGGGATCTCGTCTTCGGCAGCTTCTTCCTGCCCGCCGACCGCGAGCCGCCGGAGGCGATCGGCATCAACGCC
>JBOHWA010000455.1:0-5499 GCA_050735855.1 Binatia bacterium | reverse complement strand
TCGTCGGCGCGCGCTGCTCCGCGACCTCCGTCGGGGTCATGCGCGCATCCGGTCCGAATCCGGCCGCGGCGGGGGGCCGCTGAAACGCAGGCGCATTGCGCCCGCCTATCATTCGCCGCCGCGACGGTCACGCGCCCGTGTTGCGATTCGCACGCCCATCAGTATTCTCGGTGCGCATGTGGTGTGGACTTGCCCTGGCCTCGCCCATCTGGCGACGCCGCGGGTTGCAGGTGGTGGCGGTTGTGCTGCTGGCGTGTGCCGTCGCCGGCGGCAGCGGCTGTGTGCGACGACGGGCGCCCGGTTCGACGGCCACGGCGACGCAGGACGGCGCAGGCGGGGCGCCGATCACGGTCACTGC
Organism: Binatia bacterium; assembly: GCA_050735855.1. Taxonomy (GTDB): domain Bacteria; phylum Desulfobacterota; class Binatia; order HRBIN30; family CADEER01; genus JBOHWA01. The sequence goes on along the minus strand of JBOHWA010000455.1, from coordinate 5,141 downwards.
CCTGCCCGTCTTCCGGCTGGTCACCAGCCCAGTGCTGGTCGATTCACCGTCGCGTCTGGTGGTGATTCAGGTGCGCCTGTCGACCGGTGACGACGGCGCCTTCCACTTCGCCCCCGATGGCCTGGTGTTGACCCTGCCGGACGGCGGGCGCGCGCGCGTCTTCGACCGCGAACGCGCCCTGATCCTGCTGCGGCGGACGTCGCTGGCCGAGGCGAATCTGGCCTATCTCCAGCGGCCCGACCATCAGCCGGGCGGCGTCAGCCCGTACGTGGGTCCGCAGCTCACCGAGATGGTCGGCAGTAGTCTGCTCGGCGAGGGGGTGTTCGGCGCCGGTCAGGTCTTGCAGGGTTATCTGATCGTCGACACCGGCCAGCCGTTCATGTCGCTCGACGGCGCGGCGATCGAGGTCGTCGCCCACCGCCTGAGCGACTCCGCGCCGACGCGCGACACCTACCAGTTCGCCACCGCCCCGGCCGTCAGCGAGACACAATGAGCCGTGCTGCCTCGCCGCCACCGGCCGGTCCCGCCCGCCGGGCCTGGTTGGAAGACGTCCTCCGCCTCGCCTTCGCGCCGGTGCACCTGGTGGTCGAGGACGAGAGCGCCCAGCACAAGGGCCACGCCGGCGCCGCCGGCGGCGGCGGTCACTACCGCGCCCTCATCGTCGCCGACGCCTTTCGCGACCAGAGCCGAGTGGCGCGCCAGCGCGCCGTGTACAGCGCGCTCGGCACCGCGATGCACACGGCGATCCATGCCCTGGCGCTGCGCACGCTGACGCCGGAGGAATGGGCGGCGGAGTCGGCGCGTGCCGGGAGCTAGGTTCCGCCCTCCAGGCAGACGATGGACAGATGATCGACCTTCATCCACCGCCACCGGCCGAGGGGTTCGTGGGTGGCGACGGGCGGCGCCTGCACTACCTCGAGTGGGGGGCGGCCGACGCCCCGCCGGTGGTGCTGCTGCACGGCGGGTCGGCGCACGCGCACTGGTGGGACTTCGTCGCGCCGCCGTTGGCCGATACCTATCGCTGCATCGCGCCCGATCTGCGCGGCCATGGCGAGAGCGACTGGCCCGCCGATCGCGAGTACCGCCTGGTGGCACACGCCGCCGACGTGGCGCGGCTGACCGATGCGCTCGCCCTGCCGGCGGTGGCGGTGATCGGCCACTCCTTCGGCGGCTTCGTCGCCATGGAGTACGCCCGCACCGCCGGCGCGCGGCTCGCCGCCCTGGCGATCGTCGACAGCCGCGTGCGCATCGGCGAGCGCAGCGCGCGCTACATGGACGCGCTGCGCAAGCTGCCGCATCCGGTCTACGCCTCGCCCGCCGAGGCGCTGGCGCGCTTTCGCCTGCTGCCGAGCGGGACGACGGCCCCGGCAGCGGTCCTGGCGCATGTGCTGCACCACGGCATCGTCGAGCGCGACGACGGCACCTGGACCTTCCGCTTCGACCGCCGCGCCATGGCCAGCACGCCGATGCAGGACTTCTCCCCGATCCTCGCCGCCCTGACCTGTCCGATCCTGGCCGTGCGCGCCGGCCTCAGCCCGATCGTCTCGGCCAGCGCGTTGGCGGAGTATGCCGGCGCCAATCCGCGCACCGAGTTGGCCGAGATCGCCGACGCCCACCACCACGTGATGCTCGATCAGCCCGCCGCGCTGGCGGCACTGTTGCGGCGCTTCCTCGCCACGGCGCTCGGGCGCTGATCGCCCGGCACCACCACTTGCCCGCCCTGGGGGGCACAAGGTGCGATCACTGGCGCGGCCGGCGCGCCAGCTCGATGCTGGTGACCCGCAGCGCGGCGCGGCGCCGCCAGCGGGTGGCCTCGTAGGTCCAGTTGGCGGCGGCGAAGTGATGCGCCAGCAACGCCGCGTGCTGGCCGAGACAATCCGCGTGCAGGGCCTGCAGCGAGCGGGCGACCGCGACGTGCAGCCGGGCGTGCGCCTCGGCCAGCTGTGAGCCGTAGGTGACCGCCTGGGTGAGCGGATGCTTGAAGGCACAGTCGCCATCGGCCGCGGCTGCATCCCGGCGGATGAAGTCGGCCTGTTCGAGCGCCGCCAGGGCGGCATCGATCCCCGCGGCGTCGATGCCGCCGGCTCCCGTCGCGTCGGCACTGAGCACGAGGCGCAGCAGGTCGGTGGAGAAGCTGGTCCCGATCACCGCCGCCGCTTGCAGGACCCGCTTGTCGCGTTCGGGCAGCCGATCGAGGCGGGCGGCGAGCAGCGCCTGGATGGTGGCCGGGATGGAGAGCTCGACCACCGGCTGGTGCAGCGTCAGACGCCGGCGGGTGCCGCCGCCGGCAAGCGCGCCGCTGTCGATCAGCGATTGCACGATCTCCTCGACGAAGAAGGGGTTGCCGCCGGTGCGCTCGCGGACCAACTGCCGTAGGGCCACGGTCGAGCTGTGGTCGCCGATCAGCCGGCGCAGCAGCGCCTCGGTCGCCTCGTCGGACAGCGGCGCCAACGGCAGCTCGCGATAGTACGGCAGTTGCATCCAGGCGGCGCGATAGCCGGGGCGGAAATTGAGCAGCAGCAGGGTCGGCGTCCAGCCGAGGGCGTCGGCGATCTCGCCCAGCAGCGCCTCGCCGTCGCCGTCGATCCAGTGCAGGTCGTCGACGAACAGGACCAGCGGACCGACGGCGCGATGCGCCTGCACCAGGCGGCGCAGGAACGTTACGACCTGCGCCCGGCGCTGTTCCTCCAACAGCGGCAGCGGGTGATCGGCATCGGGCAGCTGGAGGAAGTCGCAGACCAGCCCCCAGGCGTCGCTCACCGGCGGTCCGAGGCGATCGAGGGCGACGCGGATCCGCCGGCGGGCGGCCGGCGGCGGCTCGTCGACGGCGAGGCCGAACAGCGACCGCAGCAGCTCGAGCATCGGCAGGAAGGCGCCGCTGGCGGCGTGCGACGGGCAGTGCGCCCGGGCGACGGTCGCGCCGCGGGCGCGGCAGCGCCGCAGGAACTCGAGGCAGAGGCGCGTCTTGCCGACGCCGGCCTCGCCCACCACGCCGACGACCTGGCCGTAGCCTGCCATCGCTTCGTCGAGCGCGCCTTCGAGCTCGGCAAGCTCGCGGGCGCGCCCCACCAGGCGCGTCGGGCTGCGCGCCAGTACCGCCTCGAAGCGCGCCGGCGCCGGACGCGGGCGCTCGAGCGCGTAGACGTGGACCGGCTCGCTGACCCCTTTGATCGCCTGGGCACCGAGATCGCGCAGCTCGAAGCAGTCCGCCACCAGCATGCGCGTCGCCTGCGCGATGCACGCCGTATTGGGCGCCGCCAGTTGCTCCACCCGCTGGGCGATGCCGACGGTGTGCCCCTGGGCGGTGTAGTCCATGCGCAGGTCGTCGCCGATGCGGCCGACGACCACCTCGCCGGAGTTGAGCCCCATGCGCACCTCCAGGACCGGCCCACTGCGCCGCTGCAGCTCGGCGCCGAACCCGGCCAGCCCGTCGCGCAGCGCCAGCGCCGCGTGACAGGCGCGCTCGGCGTGGTCCTCGAGCGCCAGCGGCGCGCCGAACAGGGCCATGACGCCGTCGCCCGTGAACTGGTTGATGGTGCCCTCGAAGCGGTGGACGCCTTCGGCGAGGAGGTGGAAGAAGCGATCGAGCAGGCGGTGCCAGTTCTCGGCCCCGAGCCGCTCGGCGAGCAGCATCGAGTCCTTGATGTCGGCGAACAGCACCGTCACCTGCTTGCGCTCGCCCTCGAGCGCGGCGCGGCCGGTCAGGATGCGCTCGGCCAGATGGCGCGGGGTGTAGGCGCGCGGGTCCGCCGGCTGCGGCGCGCCCGCCGCGGCCAGCGGCCGGCCGCACTGATCGCAGAACTTGGCCGCTTCGCGATTGGCGTGGCCACAGGCTCGGCAATCAGTAGGAATAACCATCGCGCTGAGTGCCCGGCGGCGTCCCGAACCGCCTATCGGTGCATGGATCGAACAGGACCGACCGACAGACCGTGTTGTGACACACGTAGCCGACACCCCTCAAGGCATCAGACGACACGAACCGCGAGTAGCGCAACCGGACTGCCGCGTTTGTGCCGGCGGCCGGCGGCTATACCTTCAGCGTCCAGGTTGACAGTGAGAGCAACGGACGATGGATCGCCGCGGCTAGCGGAACTGCCCGGCGTCCTCGCAGCGATCAGAACACGCCGTCCTCGCAGGTGACGGAGGCGTCGGAGAAGGCGCAGCGCTGGGGGGTATCGGCGCATTCGCCGGTACACGGGGCGCAGGCCAAGCCCGGCTGGCACTGGTCTGAGGCGGTGCAGGATCCGCACAGACCCACCGCGTTCGCGCTGCACTGATCCATGGGAACATCGGTACAGGCCGCGAAGTGCTGGTCGGGACTGCCGTCGGCGTCGAAATCGAGATCGAGTCCGCCGCCGTCGCCGTAAGTCGACGATGCGGTGCGGCCCGCCAGCTGCGTCTCGAGACGGCCGGCAGTGAAGCAGCGCCCTCCCCGTCTGGCCCGCAACGGCTCGATCGTCGACAACGTCACATCGCCGAGGCAGTCGGTGCCGGCGGTGCCGTTCAGTTGGAGCAGCACGGTGCCATCCTCCTGTGGAACCTGCACGACGTGGAAGTCGGTCAAGTCGATCGTGGCCTGCGTCCCGCCGCGGAAGTCCGCCGCGCTGATCGCGCCGGTCAGCGTCACCGTGCCCTGGCATTCCTCAGCCACTTGCGTCCCACCGACCGAGATCGCAAGCGCGTCGACTGCGGATTCGCTGTCGGTGATGAGGGTGCCCGAGCCGTCGATATCGAAACGCCGCAGCACACCGGTCAGCACCCGTTGGCCGCTGCCGCGAACGCCGAACCCGACCACGTCCGGATGGCTCACCGTGCAATCGGCCGGCGCCATCTCGTAGCTCTCGCTGTACTGGTGGAACGAGCGGAAGAACCCGCCGCCCCCGATCGCGATATCGTGCGTGAAGCTGTCCAGGGTCAGCACGAAGCTCGCGTCGCGGGGAATGGCGCCCGAGCACAGGGCCGAGCTGGTGCTGCTGATGGCCAGTTGGCCGGTCAGACTGCCCGTTCCACCCACGTCGTCGAACGTACAGTGGTCGAAGGTCTGAGTGAATTCAGTCGCGGAACAGCAGACCTCCTGCGTGCCGGAGAGCTGGCAATCGAGGTGCTGACAACCGACGCTGCCGCTCGGCTCGTCGCTGGCC
>JBOHWA010000454.1:0-5886 GCA_050735855.1 Binatia bacterium | reverse complement strand
AGTGTCCGCGGCGAACATCAGCGCGCCGGCGGCCAGGTTGAGCAGCGCCGCGATCACCAGCGCACCGCTCATCCCCACCGCCGGCAGCAACACGAAACCGGCGACCAGGCACCCCACGGCGCCGCCGAGCGTGTTGATGGCATAGAGATGCGCGAGGGCGCCGCCCATGCGCGCCGGGTCGCGCACCAGGTGCCGGCTGAACAGCGGCAGTGTGCCGCCCATCAGGAACGTGGGAGCGAACAGGATCGACGCGACGAGCCCGATGCGCGCCAGCCACAGCAGCGCCGAGTCCGCCGGCAGCGCGCGGTACAGCTGCCCGTACACCCCCTCGACGCGGGTAAAGGCCGGCAGGCTCGCGAGGACCAGCCCAGCGAGCCCGATCTCGAGCCCGCCGCACAGCCGCAACGGGCGCCGCACGCGCCCCGCCAGGCGGCCGAACATCCAGCTGCCGGCGGCGAGGCCGAGAAAGTACACCATCACCACTGTGCTGATGGCGTAGGTGGTGGAGCCGTAGATCAGCGATGACTGCCGGATCCAGGACACCTCGTCGATCAACCCGGCGGCGCCGGAGAGCGACAGGCCGAACAGCGCACCCCAGCTGCGCAGCCCACCGACCGATCGGTACGGCGCATCAGGAGGCGATCGCGGCGGGCGCATGACGGAGCGACCTGCAGCCTAACGCGGGCCCCCGCCGGCGCACAATGACGCGTAGGAACCGGGTGACCCCGATGGGTGAAGAATTGCTTGACAGGAGAGTCACCCGGGAGTGAGACTCCGCGCTGCGGTCGACCGGCGCCTTCGGTGCCGGGGAGCGAGGGGAAATCCGCCCTGGTCGACCCACAACAGCAAAAGGGGGATGCGAGTAATGAGCCACACGCTGAGACGAAGACGCTCGGTTCGTGTCGCCGCGCGCGCCGTGCGAGTCGGTCCGATGCTGTGCGCCACCATTGCCTTTCTCGCCCTCGGTGGCACTGCGCTGGCGACGTTCATCGATTTCCGCGCCACCGTCGAGCAGGCGCAGGAGACGCCGCCGTCGGGCAGCGCTTCCGTGTGGACGGGAACGTTCCAGCTCGACACATTTACCAGCATGGTATCGTTCAACATCACGCAGACGGGCGCGCCGCTGGGTACCCCGGAGCTCTTCTCGCACGTGCACAGGGGAGCCATTGGCGTACCGGGTCCGATCGCGTTCGGCTTGCCGGGCGGCAATCCCAAGATTGGATCCTACGGGCCGCTCAGTGCAGCCCAGATCATCGATATGAAGACCGGACAGCACTATGTGAACATCCACTCGGGCGGGTTCCCTAGCGGCGAGATCCGCGGACAGATCCTGCCGCTGGCGCTCACACCGCTGGACCACTTCCAGTGCTACAAGATCAAGAAGGATGTCGTCGCGTTCCCTCCGACGGTCAGCGCGGCCGATCAGTTTGCCGCGACGACCCTCGAGTTGAAGAAGCCGTTCCTCTGGTGCAACCCGGTGAGCAAGAACGGCGAACCGGTCTACAACATCGACGAGCACCTGCTCTGCTACAAGGTCAAAGGCCCGAATCTCGCCTTGCCTATCCACCTCCAATCGGTGAACCAGTTCGGCATCCAGACCTTGTTTGCTAAGAAGCCGTTCGTGCTCTGCGTACCGGGCGACAAGACGCTCATCCCGTAACCGCGCGCTGAGCGACGCGAGAAAACGAGGGGAAGGGCGCCGAATCGCCCTTCCCCTTTTTCTTGCGAGGCAGGATCGTCGTCCCGCCGCGATGTTCAGTCGCCGGCCCCGGCTTTCAGCAGCACCCGGACGATGCGGGTGTGCTCCCAATCCTCGGCGATGGTGAGCGCGGTGTCGCCGTCGTTGTCCTTGGCGTTCGCATCCGCCCCGTTGGCAAGCAGCAGCTCGACCACGGGGAGGACATCGTTGGTCGCCGCGGCCATCAGCGCGGTCGTGCCATTCCTGTTCCTGGCGTTGATCTCGGCGCCCCTCGCCAGCAGCAGCGCGACGGTGTCGGTCTTGCCGTTCGCCGCGGCGGCCATGAGCGCGGTGATCCCCTGTTGGTCGGCGACGGCTATGTCCGCTCCTTTGCCGAGCAGGAGGCCGACGATCTCGCGGCGACCGTAGAGCGCCGCCGGGAGGAGCGGTGAGACGCCATCGCGATCGCGCGCGTTGACGTCGGCACCGGCGGCGAGCAGCGCTTCGACGGTCGCCTGATGCCCGTTGCCCGCCGCGCGCAACAGCGGCGTGGCGCCGGACGCGTCGCGGCCATCGACCGCGGCGCCCTTCGCCAGCAAGACCTTGACGACCGCGGTGTGCCCGCTCCATGCCGCGTACATCAACGCGTTCCAGCCCCTGGAGTCGACGGGGGTGATCTCCGCCCCGCCGGACAGCAGCGCCTGCACGCTCTCGACCTGCCCGTCCCCCGCGGCGCGCATCAGCGCCGTCTGCCCCGTCACTGCGGGCTCGGCCGGCGTCGCGACCATCGCCGCGCCAGGCGGCGCGATCACCGCGTCTGCCGGCAGTCCCACGGGCGCGTCTCCCGTGACCGCCGCGCCGGGGGTCGCCGCAGTCGTCGGGGTGACGGCGAGCGTTGCCGTGGGCTGGCCCAGGAGAGCGGCGCACAGAACAAGGTTGAACGGAACTGATCGCACGGCCGAACCCTCACCCCATCGATGCGTCCCTGTAGCAGTCATCCGTGGCGGCTCGGAAGAGGCGCCCGGCCGTAGCACAGGGAGCTGGTCTACTCTGCGCTCGGATCGAGTTGCGCGATGAGCTTGCGCTGCAGCGGTTCCCTGCCGCGATCCTCGGGAGCGGTCGAGCGCGTCACTTCGTAGACCTCGAGGCGTTCTCCGGCGGCGAGCGTCACCTCGTGGCGCACGAGATAGTCCTCCAGCGCCGCCACCCGCGCCTGTTGATCGCGACCCGTCGCCTGCAGGAGGTGCACCAACGCCTGCGGCCGCAGGCCTGGGTTCACGTTGGTCAGCTCGCCGGCGGGACTGCGAACAACCACCTCCAACGCCGTGCGCTCCGGGCGCGCGATGCCGGCAAAACGCGGGAAGACGGAGAACGGCCACGAGTCGATCGAAAAGATGCCGCAATAGATGTTGGCCGCCAGCAGCAGGCCGCCGACGACGGCTGGACCGAACGTGCCAGCGGGCTCGCGGCGCACAGCGGGGGGCGCGCCGGCACTCGCACCCCCCGCAAGCCACGCGAGGAGCGGGACAAGCGGCAGTGCGAGCGGAAGCCGGGCCAGGAGGCGGAACGGGATCGGTCCCCGCTTGGCGCCCCGCGCGCCAGCCAGCGCCAGGACGAAGGGATCTCGCTCGTCCGCTTGTCCACGGGTGTCGCTGGCGGTGTCCCGCCACTCGACGGCGCGCAGAACGTCCACCGACTGCAACGCCGCGACCAGACGTCGACTCGATCGCAGCTGTCCGTCGTAGGCGACGACCAGGCGCGCCGGAAAGAGCCGGCGCCCCGCCGCGGCGAGCAGCGCCGCCCAATCGACGAACACCACGTAGCAGACCAGCAGTGCGGCAAAGAGAATGCGCAGATAGATGGCGGTCAGGATGTGAAATGCGACGCCGCCGATGACCGCCAGCCGCCGCAGCCGCGGCACGAACAGCGCCGGCAGGAAGCCGACCTCGAACGCCACGGTGGCCGCGGCGGCGGCGCGATAGACGAGCGGGTAGCGATCGATGCGGATGGCGGGCACGAAGCCCTTCGCCGCCCAGAATCCGTGCATGAGGTACTTGAGGTTGTCGCTCAGGATCCAGGCGGGTCCGGCGCGCAGCTTGGCGATGCCGGGAAAGAAATAGGCGACGCCGATCAGCAGCCAGGCGCAGCGCAACGGCAGGCCGTAGGCCACCGACGGACCGGGCGGATCGCTCGCGGCGCCGCGATCGGCACGCTGCAGCGCCGCGCGCAGGGCATCGATCGAGAGCGCGTCGCCGCAGCGCGACGCCGCCAGCAGGGCGGCGAACCAGATCAGGTGATGATGGACGTGATCGACCTTGCCGAACAGTTCGGGCAGGCCGAGCAGGTAGAGCGCGCCGAGGCACGCCACCAGGGCCGCGCCACGCGCCATCAGCCCGAGGCAGGCGCACAGGCAGGCCGCCAGCGTGACCACCTGCGCGACGCGGACCCACGTGGGATCCCATGGGATGAGATGAAAGAACCCCGCGTAGCCGGTCGGCGGCACGCGCAGCGCCGGCGGAATCTGCGTGTAGTGGACGAAGTCGGTGCGCGCCAGCGCCAGGATCAGCCAGGCGAACACGACCAGGCGCAGCACGGCGAGGTTGATCGGATCGCTGCTGGCGCCGATGAACGCCCGCAGGCAGTCGCCCACCCGGCGCCACAGGCGCGTTCCGGCGGGGGGCGACGGCGTAGGATCCGACATTGACGGGGGCCGTCGGGCGCGAGCGGCGGGGCGATGTCGCGTCAGGAGGGCGGCGTGCCGCGCAGCGCCGGCAGCAGCTCGTTGCCGAGTCGGGTGAACGAGCCGACGGCGATATCGCGTGCGACGCCGGTCGAGCTCGGCACGACGTGGACGAAATCGAGCCCGAGCGCGGCGAGTTGGCGGAAACGCGGCAGGGCGCGCTCGACCGGACCGGCGATGGCGAACCAGTCGACGAAGGCGTCGTCGATGCCGGCCGTGTGTGCGGCGGCGACGCGCGTGTGATCGCGCATGTCGTAGTGGGTGCGGAGGTACTCGGCGGTTCGGCGCAAGGGCGCCGGCAACTGCGCCAGCGGACTGCCGCGCATGGCCGAGAAGCGCGCGAAGGTCGCCACCGCGCCGCGCAGCGCGTCGCGCGCCACGCCGACCTCATCGTGCAGTACGCAGTTGATGAAGGCGCCGTAGCGCAGCGCGTCCGGATCGCGCCCGGCGGCGGCCGCCGCGGCCCGGGCACGCGCCAGCGCCGCGGCGAGGTGCTCCGGGTCGGCGCCGACGGCGAAACAGATACGGTCGGCCTGCCGCGCCGCGACCTCGATGACCCGCGGCCCGGTGGCGGCGACCTCGATCGGCACCGGCGGAACCGTCACGTGCGGCAGCCACTCGAGCCGGCTGGCGAACCCATCGCGCTCGACCGCCTCACCCGACAGATACGCGCGCACCATCTGCAGATAGCGCTCGAAGCGCGCCACGGAGTCCAGCCCCTGGCCGATGCGCTGCACCGACGAATCGCCACGCCCGATCCCGAGCACGGCGCGCCCATCGCTCTCGACCTGCAGCGACAGCGCGGCGCACGCCGTGACCGCCGCATCGCGGGTCACCGAGTTGGTCACGCCCGGGCCGAGCTGGATGCGGGTCGTCGCCGCCGCCGCGAGCATCAGCTGCCCCCACACCTCCGGCGCCAGGTTCTGACTGTCGGGGAAGCGCAGGCTGGCAAAGCCCATCTGCTCCGCCAGGCCCGCCAGTGCGGCCGTGCGCTTCGGCGGAGCAAACAGTACGACGCCGACGTCCATCGCTACAGCAGCCTCCGGCCCGAGCCTGGGCCAGGGCGACGCGCGCGCATGGACATACGCCCGCCATAGCCAACGCGAGGAACGGTCGGCAAGCGCATTCGAACGGCGCGCCGCGCGATCGGCTCGGGGTTGGCAGGGAGACCTGGACGCGTCTACCTTTTGGTTGGGAACATGTCGGGCGCCGCCTGCAGCTCGCGCTTCAGTCGCCGCGCGTCCTCGCCGGTGCGCACGCGGATCGCGTCGAGCAGGACACCGCGACCGTGGCCAGCACGATCATCAGCAGCCCCGTGGCTGCATCACCCAGTGGCCTTGTGCTCATGTCCGGCTTTGCCCAGAAAAGAAAACGCAAACCACGGATTGAGCGGATACGAGCCGATGACACGGATTTTCTGAGGGTTCCTCCGTGAAATCCGTCAATCCGCGCAATCCGTGGTCGGCTT
>JBOHWA010000453.1:0-1581 GCA_050735855.1 Binatia bacterium | reverse complement strand
GTGCTGTGCCGTCCAGAGGCCGAGCCGCGACAGCTCGGGCGCCCCACTGGTCGACGCGAGCGGTGGCGCGCTGAGCACCGCCCAGATGTACATCAGGCTCCCCGGCAGCGAGGCGATGAGCAGCAACTGCCAGTGCTGCAGCAACCCGTCGAGCTGGTGATACGTCCCAGGCTTCATCCCTACCTCTCCATCCGTCCCTCATAGCCCTGGCAATCCGTGTGCCCACACCCGGCGGGCCACAGTTGCGCTCTGCCGGACCGTCGGGCGCGAAACGGCATCGCCCTGCATGGCGCCCTGAGCGCAGAATGTCCGCAGCGCGTGCGAGGCAGAACAGGCGGTGCTGTCCGCCTTGCCATGTCAGGCGCCGGTCCTGGCCCCGGCGCCAACCTGATGGCGCAATCCTCCATCGATCAAGAGCTTTGCGGCGCACAGCCTCGCTCGGACCGTTGGAAAGGAGGGCAGGGCCGACTCGGGAAAAACCCTACCGTCGGACGACGATCCTTACCGCAGAGTTAACCGGGCGACCGTCGCTCTTTACCGGCACCACTCTTACCCTGCGACGCTATGAAGGGATCAGAGAACTTCCTGTTGCCGACCGTGACCGGCCGCTTCGCGGCTGAGCTGGCGCTGCTTGCACAGCGTCGCGCCCGCGGTGCTGCCCTCGTCGGAACGCCGGCCGCATTCGCCCTAGCAGTGCTGTCCGGCCTGCTCTATGCGGCCACCTTCCCGCCGCTGTCGTGGTCGGTGGCGGCCTGGGTGGCGCTGGTGCCGCTCCTGGTCGCCTGCGCGTCGCTGCCGCCAGGGCGCGCCGCGCTGGCCGGGATGGGCTGGACCGCGGCGATGGGCGTCGGCGCCGCGTCGTTTCTGCCCGGCATGCTGTCCAGCTACTTCGGCCTGGCGACGGGCCCGAGTTGGCTGGCGTCGCTCGCGATCGGTGGCCTGTACGGCTTGTATGTCAGCGCCTACGCCGCCTGGGTCGCGTGGTTGGTGCGGCGGCGGGCCGCGCATCCGATGCTGCTCGCCGGCGGCTGGCTGGTCTGCGAATTTGCCCGTGCCCAGGGCCTGCTGGGCCCGTGGGCCCTGGCGGCGTACTCGCAGCTGCCGTCGACAGTGCTGGTCCAGATGGCCGATCTCGCCGGACCGTACGGCATCGGCATGCTGATCGCCGCCGTCAACGCCGGTTTCGCCGCGTTGCTGGTGCCGGCGCTGCGCGGCCGCCGGCCGTGGCGCAGCGCGGCGCTGATCGCCGCGATCCTGGCCGGCGCGCTCATTTATGGGCAGTGGCGGCTCGGGCAGAGCTTCGCTGGCGGCGCGTCCGTGCAGGTCGCCGTGGTTCAGGGTGGGGCGGCGACGTCGGCGGAGCCGGCGGCGCGCGCCGCCCGCCTGGCGCGCTATGTGGGTCTGACCAACTCCGGCGCGCACGCCAAGGCCGGCCTCATCGTCTGGCCCGAGTATGCGCTCGAGACGTACCTGGACGAAGCGTCGAGCGGGCGCGATACGGTGTTGCGCCTCGCCGGCGAGTCGCGCGCCAACCTGATCCTCGGCGGTCCCCACTATGCGCGGTCGGCGGCGGGCACGCGC
>JBOHWA010000452.1:0-22844 GCA_050735855.1 Binatia bacterium | reverse complement strand
GCTTTGCCCAGAAAAGAAAACGCAAACCACGGATTGAGCGGATACGAGCCGATGACACGGATTTTTCTGAGGGTTCCCTCCGTGAAATCCGTCAATCCGCGCAATCCGTGGTCGCCTTTTCGCTTTTATTTGCAAAGCCGAGCTACCCTACTCCTCGCTCCCCAGCCCGCCGGAACGTCACTACGTCGCTCAGGCGCAAGTCGATACAGGTGTGCAGCCAGCGCCGTCACCCAGATCCAGGGTGTCGCGAGGAAGGCCAGGGCGACGGGGTTGCCTCCGATGGCGAAGCCGACGAGCGTCAGGGCCAGGAACACCATCGGGATGGCGGCGCCGTAGAACCAGGCCCAGCCCCGGCGCCCCTGGGCGGCGAACCACCCCGCGGTCACCAGGCTCGCCGCGATGAGGAGCAGAGAGCTGGCCCCGCGTGAGGCGTTCTGGACTGCCCCTTGCGTGGTGGTGTGCACCATCTCCGGTGTCGTGCCGGGTGGGAAGCCGGCCACCGGGTCCGCGGCAAACATGCCGCCGATGATGTACGCCACCCCGAACAGCCCGAGCAGGCGTGGCCCCCACACCGCGCCCCGGCCTGTCCGCAACGTCTGGCGCACACCGACCGCGAGCAGCACGGTCAGCACGCCGACCAGCAGCATGTTCGACTGGTGAATCCAGCCGAGGTCCCCGATCGTCAGCCAACTGAAGCGGTGGTGTCTCAGGTCGAAGCCGTCGCGGGTCAGCGCCTCGATCAAGGTCACGGTTACGTACACCGGACCGGCCACGGCGCCGCACGCGAGCAGCGCCCGGGTCGGTAGCATCGGTTTCATTATCGTGTCTCCTTCAGTCGTTCGCGCTGGTAGGAACCGCGATATCGAGCTCGCGAAGGCGAGCCGGGTCTGCAATGACCTCGACCCGCGTCACCTTGGCGTTGGTGAAGGTGAAGGTCAGTGCCCGGGACAGCTTGCCGCCCGGCGCGACGATCAGTCCGGCCGAACCATTGATGAGCGCCGGCTGGACGAACCGCAGCCCGCGCGAGAGTGCGATGAACTGTCTCGCCCACGTCGCGGCGCCCCTGACCTCCCGCGGCTTGCCGACCTCCGCTGGCGGGGCATCGATGCGCGCCGCGGCATCGATGCGGACGACGGCGTCCGGATCGAGCACGGCGAGGAGGCCGCCGAGGTCGCCCGTGCGCGCCGCCGTCAGAAACGCCTCCACCAGTTCGCGCTGACGGGCTCTCCCGGCGTCCGACGGCGCTGGCGAGCCGCGCACGCGCCGGCGCGCGCGGCTCGCCAGCTGCTTCGCAGCGTCCGGCGACCGTCCGACGATGGAACCGATCTCGTCGAACGGCATGCCGAACAGATCATGCAGGACGAAGGCGAGGCGTTCGGCGGGCGTCAGCGTGTCGAGCACCACAAGCAGCGCCACGCCGACCGAGTCCGCGAGCACCGCGTCGCCTTCGGGATCGGCACCTTCCCCACGCGCGATGCTCGGCTCGGCGGCCTGGGCGCCAAGCGGCTCTTCGCGCCGCAACTTCCGTGCCCGCAGGATGTCCAGACACACGCGCGAGACGACGGTCGTCAACCAGCCGCCCAGGTTTTCGACGCTGGCCGGGTCGATGCGGTTGAGACGCAGCCACGCTTCCTGCACCGCGTCCTCGGCCTCGCTCGGCGAGCCGAGCATGCGGTAGGCCACGCCACGCAGCCGCGGCCGGTGCTCTTCAAACCGCTCGGTCAGCCAGCTTGCCTGGTCCATGCCACGTCCCCGCCTTCTGCTCCGTCATACCCCTGACGAATGACGCCAGCGCGAGGTGACAGAAAGGATGCTCGTGCGGTCTCGAATGTCTCCACTGCGGCGGCATGGGCGCCCGCGGCTGCCTTTCGCCTTGACCGTCGCTCGCCCGGGTTACTATCTGCTGTCTGAGGGGGACGCGACACAGCCGGGGGCTGCCAACGGTGTTTTCTCAGACGCGGCGCGTCAATCTCTGATAATCGACATCTCGATCTGCACTGCCGACCGAGTACTTTCGCCGCCAGATCTACGGCTGTTTCTGGTTCGGACGCGCCGGCATCCAGAGCGCCATCGATCGCTTCCCCGACAATCTCCTGTGGGAGACCGACTATCCGCATCCGACGTGCATGGCCCCGGGAGCGGCGGCTGGACGGGGGCGGATGAGGATGATCAAACGACTGGCGGGACCGATCCGCGGTCGCCGGTGCGGGAGCTGCGAGCATGGTCTCCCCTCATTCGCCGGGACGATGACGCGGGGTCGAGCGAGGCATGAGCAAACCGATCACGAAGGAACCCGACGGCGACGAGGAGCGCGATCCCGGCGATGACGGCGCCATACCCGGCGGGTTTACGAACTACATCACGCCGGCCGGGCACAAGCGGCTCAACGACGAGCTCGGAAAACTGTGGCATGACGATCGGCCGAAGCTCGTCGACATCATCGCCTGGGCGGCCAGCAACGGCGACCGTTCGGAGAACGGCGACTACATCTACGGCAAGCGCAAGCTGCGCGAGATCGACCGCCGCATCCGCTTTCTCTCCAAGCGCCTCGACAGCGCGGTGGTGGTGGACAATGCCGGCAAGCTCCACGAGCGGGTGTACTTCGGCGCCACCGTCACGGTGATCGACGAGTCCGGCGCCGAACGCACCGTGAGCATCGTCGGCGTCGACGAGCTCGACCCCGGCCGCGGCCGCGTCTCGTGGGTCTCCCCCATCGCCACCGCCCTGCTCAAGGCATCGGTCGGCGACGTCGTCACGCTGCGCACGCCGCGCGGCACCGAAGAGCTCGAAATCATCGCCGTCCGCTACGACGAGCTGGGCTGAAGCGAGCACGGCTCAGTGCCGCGATAATTCGTACGACGCCGCGCCCGACCTTGCTTTGCGGGACCACGTCGCTAGGGTGCGCCGATGGCGGAACCACAGGTAACCAGTCTCGCCGCCTCGGGCAGCAGTGCCGTCTTCCTGACGCTGTGCGTCGGGCCGGCGGAGGCCGACGTGGCACGCGTGCGAGAGGTCTGCGCGACGGTGCCGACGCTCGTTCGTAGCGTCGGTCACCGCAACCCCGCCGCCCAGCTGAGCTGCGTCGTCGCCGTCGGCGCGGATGCCTGGGAGCGGCTGGTGCCGGGGCGCGGCCGGCCGCAGCAGTTGCACGTCTTTCGGGTGCTGAGCGACGGTCCGCGCACGGCGCCGGCGACCGACGGCGATGTATTCCTGCACGTTCGCGCCGAGCGGCGCGACTTCTGCCACGAGCTGGTGCGGCTGCTCATGGCGAAGCTCGGCGACGCGGTACGGGTGGTCGACGAGACGCACGGCTTCGCCTACATGGACAATCGCGATCTCGTCGGCTTCGTCGACGGGACCGAGAACCCCGACGGCTCGGCGCGCGCATTGTGGACCATCGTCGGCGATGAGGACCCCGATCACGCCGGCGGCAGCTACGTCACCGTGCAGCGCTACGTCACCGACTTCGCCAAATGGGGGTCGATCGCCACCGAGGAACAGGAGCGCGTCATCGGCCGGACCAAGGCCGACGACATCGAGCTCGACGACGACGCCTGTCCCCCGAGCGCGCACAAGGCGCGCACCACCATCGTGCGCGGCGATGGCGCGGAACAGAAGATCCTGCGCCACAACCTGGCCTGGGGAAGCAGCACCGAATCGGGCACCTTCTTCATCTCATACGCGCGCGATCTGTCGGTGACCGAGGAGATGCTCGAGCGCATGTTCGTCGCCGATGCCGCCGGCGTCTATGACCGGCTGCTCGACTTCAGTCGCGCCGTCACCGGTGCGCACTTCTTCGCCCCATCGCTCGAGGTGCTCGAAGCCCTCGGCGATCCCCCCGCGACGGCCCAAAGCGAGGTGGCGGCCTCCACCGAGGCGACGCCTGCCGCCGCAGATGAGGCGCTGGGTATCGGGAGCTTGCGGCGTCGCTGACGGCGCGGCAAGGCTGGCCGGCCCCATGTCCCTGCCCCTCTCGATTCTCGACCTCGCCTTCGTCCGCTCGGGCGAAACCGCCCGCGACAGCTTCCAGGCGTGTGTAACGCTGGCTCAGCAGGCGGAGCGGCTCGGCTACGCCCGCATCTGGTACGCCGAGCACCACAACATCGCCGCGATCGCTTCATCGGCGACCAGCGTGCTGATCGCCCACATCGCGGCCAACACCGAGACCATCCGCCTCGGCGCCGGCGGCATCATGCTGCCGAATCATGCCCCGCTCATGATCGCTGAGCAGTTCGGCACGCTCGAGTGCCTGCACCCGGGGCGCATCGATCTCGGCCTCGGCCGAGCCCCTGGCGCCGACCAGCCGACGATGCGGGCGCTGCGCCGCAGCCCGAGCGCCTCCGATACGTTTCCCCAGGACGTGCTCGAGCTGCAGGGCTATCTCACCGGCGAGTCGCGCATTCCCGGTGTCGACGCCGTGCCCGGCAAGGGAACGAACGTGCCGCTCTACATCCTGGGCTCGTCGCTGTTCGGGGCGCAGCTCGCCGCCGCCCTCGGCCTCCCCTTCTCGTTCGCCTCCCATTTCGCCCCCGGCGCGCTCGAGCAGGCGGTCGAGATCTACCGGCGCGAGTTCCGCCCTTCGCGGCAGCTCGAGCGCCCGTATTTCATCGCCGGGGTCAACGTCATCGCCGCCGACACGGCGAGCGACGCGGCGGCGCAGCTGACGACCGTGACGCGCCTGCGGGTCAAGGCCATCCTCGGCCGCGGCCGCAGCCTCAGCGACGCGCACGTCGACGAGATTCTACAGTCGCCGGACGGGATCCACCTGGCGCAGATGGGGCGCTACACCGCCGTCGGCACGGCGCCCGAGGTGCGCGAGTATCTCGATCGCTTCGCCCGTCACGCCGATGCCGACGAGCTGATCACCGTTCACCCCTCACCGACTGTCGGCGCCCGGCTGCGCTCCGTCGAGCTCACGGCGGTCGCGTGGCCGATATCGTCCGCCGCAGGATCGTGATCCCGTGAGCATCAGGGCGCCGGGGAGCGCCGGCGACGCAGTAGACGTGGTGCATCGCGAGTCGTCGGTGTCTGATAGGGAGGCACCATCATGGATGCGACCAGCATGGACTTCCACCGCATGATGACGCTCGAACCACACGGGCCGGACACCTTCGTGGCGACCGGCCCGCAGTATCCGTGGGGCGGGCTCTACGGGGGCCAGATCATCGCGCAGGCCCTGCGCGCTGCGGCGCTGACGGTGGAGCCGACGTTCCAACTGCACTCGCTGCACGCCTACTTCATCCGCCAGGGCGATGCCGCGGAGCCCATTCGCCTCGAGGTCGATCGCATCCGCAACGGTCGCAGCTTCCTCACCCGGCGCGTCGTCGCCCGCCAGGCCATCGGCGCGATCCTCACGCTCGCGGCGTCGTTCCAGGTTCCGGAGGGCGGCGCCGATGTCCAGATCGAGGCGATGCCGTCGGTGGCTCCGCCGGACGGCCTGCGCTCCGACGGCTGGAGCCCGCTGATCGAGCGCCGCTTCCTCGCCGCCGACATCGCGCCCGCGCGCGTCGGCACCTGGATGCGCCTGACCGAACCGCTCGGCGACGACCCGGTGCTCAACGCCTGCGCGCTGGCCTATCTGTCCGACGACCTGCCGAGCGATGCGGTGGTCGCCAGCCATCCCGACCGGCCGCCGCGCGGTGTCGTCGAACGACCGTTCTGGAACGCCAGCCTCGACCACGCCATCTGGTTCCACCGCCCGCTGCGCGCCGACGACTGGCATCTGCACGACGTGACCTGCCGGGCGCTGTCCAGCGGGCGCGGCCTGGCGACCGGCAGTGTCTTCGACCGCAGCGGCCGCCACGTGGCGACCCTGTCGCAGGAAGTGCTGATCCGGCCGGTGCGCGCCTGAGGCAGCCGCCGGCCGGGCGCTACTTGCTCGCGCGCACCGTAGCCAGATTGCCGCGGATGCGCATCTTGTCGGCCTCGCTCAGCTCTGGGCGGGCCAGCAGCTCCTCGTAGCGGCGCGCGCTCTCAGCCACCTGGCCGTGCTGCGACAGCGCGTAGGCGAGTGACTCCGCGACCATGAAGCGGCGGTGCGGGCGCTCGTGCACGATGCCGCGCTCGTACCACTTCAGCGCGCGCTCCCAGTCGCCCTTCTGCTCGTACGCGCGCCCGACGTTGTAGCACATCATCGAGCGATCGACGTCGGAGATGTCGGCCGCGGTGAGCTGGCGAAACGCCGCGATTGCCTCGTCGTGCTGGCCCGCCTCGAGCAATGCCGCCGCGTGGCGCGCCGCCTCGGAGTAGCGGTTGAAGTCCGAGCGCAAGGAGTCGCAGTTCAAGCGGATGCGGGCGCGATCGGTGTCGGCCAGCTCGGCATAGGTCAGCATCGCTTCATAGACCTGCAGGCTCTCGCGATTGCGCCCCTGCCGCGCCAGCCAGTCCGCCTTGCGCTCGGTCGCGCCATAGCGTCGGTGCGGGCGCTCGTAGGCGATGGCGCGCTCGTACAAGGCCTCGATCTCGGCCGCGGTGGCCTGCAGCTTCTCGGCCGCGAGCGTGAGGTTCAGGCACATCGCACACTTGTCGATGTCCGAGATGTCCGTCTCGAGCAGGGATTGAAACGTGGCCTGCGCCGCGGCGTACTCCCCCGCCTCGAATTCCCGCCCACCGCGTTGCGCGAGCTCGTAGTAGGCTTCGTACTCCATCTGGCCAGCGGCATACATCAACCCCGATGCGACCGAAAGGCTGCGACCGGCCGATCCGATGGGCAGCGCGTGGGGTCGAATGATACAGATGGCGTGATGCACACGGTCCGCGACGCGACACCCCGCCGGCTGCGGTGGCTTGAC
This sequence comes from Binatia bacterium, assembly GCA_050735855.1. GTDB lineage: Bacteria > Desulfobacterota > Binatia > HRBIN30 > CADEER01 > JBOHWA01. The sequence continues at coordinate 16,053 of JBOHWA010000452.1, read as the reverse complement.
CGCGCTCGATGCTTGGCTTACTACGCACGAGCGTCCGGGGCGACAGCACGAGCTGGCGGCGCACGACTCCAATGACCGGCTCGACCGAATCCCCTGCGTCGCGCGCCATCCCGGATGCAACCGTTTCGTCCGGTGTCGAGCGTGCCTCCGCTGCGCCGCCGCTGCGCGTGGCGACGGTCGACACCCGGCGCCAGCGGGCACAGTTCATCGGCTTTCCGTACGAGCTCTATCGCCACGACCCCGCCTGGGTGCCGCCGCTGCTGGCCGAGCAGCGCCACCAGTTCTCACCCAAGAGCCCATTCCATCAGCACGCGGCGGTGCAGATGTGGCTGGCCTACCGGGGCGATCGCCCGGTCGGGCGCATCAGCGCCCAGGTCGACCGCCTGCGCCTCGAGCGCTACGCCGATGCCACCGGCCATTTCGGCGTGCTCGAAGCCGTCGACGATCCGGCAGTATTCGCGGCCCTGCTCGGCGCCGCCGAAGACTGGTTGCGCGCGCAGGGCATGCGGCACGTTGTCGGTCCGTTCAACCTCTCGATCAACGGCGACATCGGCATCGTCCTGGATGGGTTCGATCTGCCGCCGGTCTTCCTCAGCGGCCATGGCCGCCCGTATTACGACCCGCGTGTACGCGAACAGGGCTACCGCAAGACCAAGGACGTCGTGTTCTATCGCCTCGATCCTGCGGTGCCGCCGCCCCGCGCCATGGTGGAGAGCGCACGGCGCGCGCGCGAATCGGCTCGCATCACGATCCGCCCGATCGACAAGTCGCGCCTCGCCGAGGAGGCGGCGGCGATCAGCAGCATCTTCAACGACGCCTGGGCCGACCACTGGGGCTTCGTGCCGTTCACCGAGGCGGAATTCGCCGAGCTGGCGAGCATGCTCAAATACCTGGTGCCGCGCGAGTTCGTGCAGTTCGGCTATGTCGACGGCGAGCTCGCGGCCATGCTCGTCATCGTCCCCAACCTGAACGAGCTCATCAGCGACCTGCGCGGACGTCTGCTGCCGTTCGGCTGGCTGCGGCTGGTGACCCGGCTGCTGCGCCGCTCGCCGCGCTCGGCGCGCGTGGCCTTGATGGGCGTGCGGCAGAAGTTTCAGCACTCGCTGCTGACCATGGCGCTGGCCTTCGGTCTGATCGAAGCCGTGCGCGAGCCGGTGCTGCAGCGCCACATGCGCTACCTCGAGATGGGATGGACGCTCGAGGACAACTTCCCGATGCTGCGCATCAAACAACTGCTCGGTGGCCACCTGTGCAAGACCAACCGGGTGTACGAGAAGGCGCTCTGACCCCGGCGGGCCCCGCCGCGCCCGCCTTCACGGCCCTGGTCCTGGCGGGCACCCGGGCTACCGGCGACCCGCTGGCCGCAGCAGCCGGCGTTGCACACAAGGCGCTGGTGACGGTGGGCGGTGTGCCGATGCTGGCGCGCGTCCTCGACGCGCTGCACGGCGCCGCCTCGGTGCGCCGCGTGATCATCTGCGGCATGGCACCGGATCTCGCGGACCGCGACCCCGTGCTGCGGGAGATCGGCGCCACGCGCGCGCTCGAGCTGACGCCCGGCGGCACCAGCCCGGCCGCCAGCGTCGCCCTGGCGATCGAGACCCTGGCCCTCGAGCCGCCGCTGCTGATCACCACCGCCGATCACCCGTTGCTGACGGCCGCGACCAGCGACGAGTTCTGCGCCGGGTCGCGCACCGCCACGGTCGACGTCACCTTCGGGGTCGCGCCGGCCGAGCGGGTCGCGGCCGCGTTTCCCGGCGTACGACGCACCCACTACCGGTTCCGCGACGGCGCCTTCTGCGGCTGCAACCTCTACGCCTTTCTCACCGCCGCGGGCTGCGCAGCGCCGGGGCTATGGCGGCGCGTCGAGCAGTTCCGCAAGCGCCCGTGGCGCATGGTCAGCCTGCTCGGTCCACTGGTGTTGATCCGCTTCCTGCTCGGCCGCCTGTCACTGGCGGACCTCACCGCGTTGCTGCGCACGCGCTTCGGCCTGCGCGCGCATCCCGTGCACCTGTCTGCCGCCAGCGCCGGATTCGATGTCGATACCGTCGAGCAGCGCCGGGTCGCGGATGCGTATCTGCGCCGCGGCGCGGCGATCAGGTCGTGACGGCGTCGGCTTCCGGCGCCGTGCCGGTGGGATTGCAGGCGCCGTCCCAGCGCGAGGTCAGCGCCACCGCCGGCGCCAGGTCGTGCAGGTAGTCGATCTCGACCCAGCCGAGATCGTCCACCGACTCGGCCTGGACGAGACCGCGCCCGGCGAGCCGGTCGACGGCAGAGAGATACCAGCGGCGATCCGCCCCGGGTTCGCCGGCGACCTCCTCCAACGCGTCGCCGAGCAGGCGCGGACCGGTGCCGCGGTACAGCGACATCCCGATCGCCTCGCCGGTCACCCGGTTGATCGGGAGATCCTTGCCGATGCGGGTGACGCGTCCGGCGTCACAGAATACCTTCATGTCGTCATCGTCGTAGAGCGCCTTGCTGGCGACGGCGAGGCTGACCGGGTTCCTGCGACTGGCGCACAGGCGGGTGACAATCGCGGGCTCGAAGAGCGTGTCACCGTTGATGAGCAGGAAGTCCTCGTTCATCTCGCCACGCGCCGCCAGGCAGCTCACCAGGTTGTCGGCGCGGTTCCACAGCGGGTTGACCAGCGTACGCGCGTCCATTCCGGCGGGCGTGCGTTCGACGAGGTGGCGCTCGACATCGTCGGCGCCAAAGCCAACCACCACGGTGACGACCGTGATCGCGGCATCGGCGAGCGCGCGCAGTTGCCACTCCAACAGCGTGCGGCCGCAGACCTCGACCAGACACTTGGGAATCTGGGCGGTCAGCGGCAGCAGCCGGCGGCCCTGACCGGCGCTCAGAATGATAGCTTTCACAGCCTCCCTCTCACTTCCACCATCCACAGGTCAGCCATCCGACACCCCGTGCGGGGGCCAGGGACTGGTCGCGAGGTCAGGGTCACGCGCAGTCAGTGGAACGCCCTGGCCCGGTAGAGCCGCCAGGCCTGCGCCCCGAGGGCGAGCAGCGGGTAGCGGCGTTGACGCCAGGTCCGGTCCACTTCGACCCCCGAATGGCGCTGAATCTTCCACAGGACATAGTCGACACCGCCCTCAAAAATCAGCGCATTGCGCAGGATGCGGAGCAGAAAGAGTGTCTTACCGTGCGCGTGCCGGATATGCCAAAGCCCACGCGCGCGGCGCCGCGCTGCCGCCGACAGGTCGACCGTACAGCGCAGGTCGCTGGTCTCGGCGTCGGTCTCCACCGCGTGGCCAAGCCCCTCCAGCGCCAGGCGCGTCACGGCCTCGTAGCGCCCTGGGGCATTGGCCCACAGCATGTCCACCACCCCGGGCCGCTCGGCGCGCAGCTCGGCGCGGTAGGTCGTGCGCCAGGTGGCCAGCCACAGCTCGCGGCTGGAGAAGCGCGGCGCGACCAGCGGGATGGCGCGCGCCACGGTGGTGAGCACCGCCGACGCCAGCGCCGCCGTTACCTCGCGCCGCACCGACTCGTCGGCTGCATAGACCAGCGCGCAGGGCTGCGAGAAACGCGCCCAGAAGTAGGGCTCGAAGGTCCGCGTCGAGGTCAGCCGCGCCAGGTCGCGTTGCGCGAGCACGGCGTATTTGGCCCGCACCACCCCATCCGCCGCCCGCGTCTCGAGCGAGAAGACGTTGGGCGGCAGGAGCCGGTTCAGCACCGCGAGCGGCCGCGACGCGTAGGCGCTGCGGTAGTCGTCGACCAGCACGTACAGATCGAGCACGCCCTCGCGATCGTCGCCGCGCCGCAGACACGAGCCGTAGAAGAGCACGCCGCGCAGCGCCGGCCCGAAGCGTTCGCGCAGGCGCTCGACCACCGCGTGCGCGCCGGGCGACACCGGCTGTGCGAGCTCCAGCGCGATGCGCGCGCGCAACGCCTCGCCCGCCGTCACGGCCGCTCTCGCAGGAAGTAGGCGTGCTGACGCGCGCTCACGGTCAGGCGCGTCGTGTCGCCGGCCGGCTCGAAGAGCTCGCCGTCGAGCGTGTAGCCGCTGTCGAAGCGCAGACAGACCTCGTCGGCGTTGACGCTGCGGTAGCCGAGGTCGGGGCGCAGGTGCACGCTGGGGCGACCGCGCAGGGCCGGAAGGATGGCGCGCGACAGGCGCTGCGGCGCATAGCTGAGCGCGCTGAAGCGCAGCCGGCCGGGTCCGACGCCCCAGTACGGGCTGAGGCCCAGCACCTGGCGGTCCATCGTCGATGTCAGGATGCCGAAGTACGGCTCCGGTGGCAGCGGCGCCTGGCCATCGATGCGGATCTCGGCGTGCAGCGGTGGAAACAGCCGTCCGCCCTTGCCGGCCACCACGTGGCTGAGGAAGGTCGCCACGGCCACGCCGGCGCCGAGCTGGCCGCGCATCCCGCGCGACAAGACCTCGCGGCGCGCGAAGGCGACGCCGTGATACACCGCGCCTGCACCGAACAGCATGGCGTACTGTGGGTCGGCATCGGCATCGACCCGCAGCACGGCGCGCTGATCGACCGTGCCGGCGAGCCTTCCGCTGGCGGCGTCGTCGAGCAGCCCCTGCAGCGCCCGCAACGGCCGCCGGCCGTATCCGACGTTGCGCGCCGTGGTATTGGTGGTGCCGCCTGGCAGCACCGCCAGGAGCGGTAGCGCTGCCGGCAACGGCGAGCGGAGCAGCGCCGTCAACACCGCCTGGACCGTGCCGTCGCCGCCGTTGACGACGATGATCTCGGTCTCGCTGCCCAGCAGTTCGTCGACGGCGTGGCCCATCCCGTCGAAGGTGACCTCCTCGAAGTGCGCCACCCGCGGGTGCGCCGTCAGCAGCGTGCGCACACGGTCGAGCAGGCCGCGCCGCGCGTTCTGCCCGCTGAGCGGATTGTTGATCATGCCGACCCGCAGGGGCCGGCGGCGCGGGACGCCCCCGGTCAGAGACGGCGGCAGGCCCTCTGACGGGGTGGCCTCGGCTGCGTGCCGGCGGGCGGATGAGTGCGGCGGCATGTTCTGCTCACGCCAATGCGCTGGTCGACCACACGGTCGTGAATAGCTAGCGCAATTGGGGATCGATTTGAAAGATATGCAGGGCAAAGATCGGCGGCGGGCCCGGAGGCAGCATGCCAACCGGGGCCCGACGACTGGTCAGCGCGCCGCGCCGCGCCAGCGGTGCAGGAGCCTCCCGATCAGGCCCTTGGGCTGGCGCGGTGTCAGGTGGCGGCGCAGCTCCGCCGCGCCGGCCGCGCACGGCGCGCCGACGTCGGGTATGGCCACGCCCGCCGACCAGAGGACGCCGTTGACCACCAGCTGACGGATCGGCCCGACCGACCAGGCCGAGTGCGCATCGAGGCCGGTGTAACAGAACGACCGCCCGCCTCCGGGCCGCTCGTACGCCCACGACACCACGTCCGCCGCCCCGCCCCGGCTCGAGCCGCCGTGGGCCCGGCTGGACCAGACCAGTGGCACGACCCCGTGCAGTCCGTCGACGAAACGGATCTCCCGCAGCCACCCGTCCCGGATAGTCCAGGGCGCCACCCCGCGCGTCACCGGGTGGACGGGAAGGTCGCGATGATGCGTACGCCAGTGGCCGCGGGCGGATGTCCCGGGCACATGCGCGCCGCCCGCCCAGGCCGCCAGCGACGACGCGCGCTCGGCCGCCACGCGCACGGCCTGATGGAGCAGGACCAGTCCGACGCCGCGGCCGATCAGGGCCTGGATTCGTTCGACGCGCTCGGGCGAGGCGAAGAGCTCGTGCTTGCCGCCGCCGCCGCAGTAACAGACGACGCAGCGCACCGTGTCGAAGACGCCCGCGTCCTCGGGCCAGCCGTCGCGCACGACGATGCCGCGCACCCCGGCCGTCTGCGCCACCGACGCGGCGAGCAGCGCGCAGCCGCCGGCGTAGTCGTGATGGCCGACCCGGTCGGCCATCTTCATGCGGCCGGCGAGCAGCAGGATCGTGGCAGGTTCCGAGTCGGCGGCTGGTGGACGGGGCGGTTCGGCCATCTCGTCTCGGATTGGCCTAGACCAGCGTGCGGCCGGTCAACCGCTCGAGGATACGCAGCGACGAACGCGAGGGGTCGTGCATGGCGGTGGCGGGCAGGAAGAAGCTCTGATCGAGGCTGTGCTGTCCGGACATGGCCCCGTGCACGACCAGATCGGTGATCGCCAGCCAGGTCGAACCACTGGGGAACTCCGTGATCCGGCGCGGCGCCCGTTCCTGGTAGTCGGCGTCGTTCTTGGCCAGAGTGCGGATGTCCGCAATCAGGCGATCGTAGGCGTTGCGTTGCCCGCGCGTGATGCCCAACCGGCGCAGCAGCCAGGACGACCGCTCCGCGGTGCTGCGCGCGGCGGGCAGGAAGCGGCCGGCGAAGGGCTCGAAATGCTCGCCGACCTGCCACACGCGCGGCCGATTGGCCGTATTGATGTTGCTGAACACGCGCAGCATGGCGCGCCCGCAACTCGGACGGCCGTAACTGGTGTCGACGTGCAGGCCTTGCGGAATGCTCCGCTCGCACGGCCGGTAGGTGACCCGATCGCGCTGCAGCGCCGGCCGGTAGCCGGGCAGCAAAGTCTCCACCAGCGTCTGGGCCCAGGCCGAAAAGCGCAGCATCATCGCCTCGACCTCCCGCCGCGGTGCAGGCGCGATCTTGGTGCGCTCGATGCGGCCTTCCTCGGGGTACATGATCAACGTCGGGCGGCCGATGCGGCTGTCGCGTTCCTTCTGGCGGGGGAGGATGACCTGGGTGTCCAGGATGAGCTCACGCTCGCGCGCGGTCAGCGCGAAGCTGCTCTGTGACAACAACACGACACCGCCGCCTTCGAGCCCAGCGAGCGCCGCGGCGCGGGTCGCCGCCCGTGTCAGCTCGCCGGGGTCGGCGATCTCCAACAAGGGCGGCACCGCGTTCGAGCGCTCGGTCTCGGCCATGGTCGTCAACCGTGCATACCCGCGGCGGTCGTTTCAAGACGTCCCGCACCAGCCACGCCCTGCTCCTCGCCCAGGGCGCGCCGCAGATGAAAGGCGATCAAGGTCCCCAGACGCGAGCTGCCGACCGGTTGACCGCTGGTCCGCTGCACGATGTCGAGGTCGGGTCCCTTGTTTCCTTCGATCAATGCCGGTCCATCCTCCAGCACCGCGACGTCCCACCCCACGACGATCTGGTCCGCGAAGGCAGCATGCGCGCGGCGCGCGGCGTCCAGGACCTGATCCCACATCGGTACCTCTCGTCCGAGGATGGCTGCACCGCTCACCGGGTGGGTGGCCCACCACCGGCTGCGCCGGCTCAGCCCGGTGTCCGTCGCCCGGCCGAGCACGCCGGAATCGAGTCCGACGCTGGCGGCGATCCCGCCGGCGTGGAAGTTGTCGACCACCGTGCCCGGCGTGCGCGCCATGCGCAGCACGGCGTGGGTGACCTCCGGCCGGCCGGCCTCGTCCAGGCAGGTGACGACGCGCACCGACGAGAGCGCGCCGGGGCTGACCTCCTCGAGCAGCGGATGGTTGCGGACCAAGAGACGGCCGACGTAGGCCCCTTGCTCCTGCGACAGCGCGACGAGGTGGGCGACCAATTCGGCCGCGCTCTTCACGCCGGCGCGTACGTTGCGGTACTGGCCGTCGCCGACGTAGGTCCACACGGCCGCTCCGCGGCCGCCCGAGCCGCTGAGCGGCTTCAGGAAGAGGTCGCGCCGCGGCAGACCGGGCTCGTCCGCGTCCAGCCGGGTCAGGCGTCCGGCTTCGACGACGAAGAGCGCCGGGATCGCCGGTACGCCGTGCTCGCGGCAGCGCCGCGCGAAGAGCGCCTTGTTGCGCAGCGCGTCGGTCGTCTCCGCCGAGGAGAACGTGCTGCGCAGGATCGGGTAGATGCCGTGCTTGGTCTCGTACCGGTACAGGTAGTCGAGCGCCGCGGTCGGCCCATCGCCCCGGTGCAGGTCGAAGATGTAGTAGGACAGCGGCAGGACGCCCTGCCTCAGCCACAGCGCCACCTGCTCGCGCACCTGCCGCAGTATCCCCTTGCCACCCTCGCGGCGCACCCGCGCGGCATTGCGCGCCGCGCACAGCGCGACCAGGCCGACAACGACCGGCACCCCGGCGACGAAGCCGCAGCCCATGCCAATGCGTGCGAGGCGGCTGTAGCGTTGCCGGTCGTGGCGCTGAAAGCGGCTGTGGATGTAGTGCGCCGGTGAGCCGTCGTCGCGCAGGCGCGCCCAGCGCCACGGCGCACCGCTCGCGATCCACAACAGCGCGCTCGGTTCGATCAGCACGTCAGGTCCTCGATCGCCGCGCGGCTCGATCAGACGAGCCGCTGTCCGGTCATCTGTTCGAGCATGTGCCGCGACGATCGGGCCGGGCCCCGCATCGCCGCCGCCGGCTTGTAGAAGTCCGGCTGTTTTCCGTCGCATGGAGCGAGAACGCGGATACGCGGCGCGCCCGGGGACGCCAGATCCGCTGCGCGCCCGACCGTCCGCTGGTGGCGCATGGGTGATGTCGTCTCGTCCAAGGGGCGCAGTCTACCCGCCCGGCCCGGCTTTGCCCAATGAATCGGCTAAGCCGCTCAAACCAATGCTGCGGCGACATCGAGGGTCCCTTCCCCCCTTGCGGGGGAAGGGACCTCGGGATCAGCGCCTGAGAATCGATATCCCGGTGCACCCGCCGCGACGGGCGGAGTCTTTGGGCAAAGCCGCCCGGCCCTGGAAGTCGAACCGTCGTGGGGGAGCCCTGGGCGGCGAGTCGGCCGGCTTCGGATGGCACGCCGGCCGGCCCCCCCTTCTGCCATTGCGACGACTGGCCGTTGTAAGGTTGGGTCGGTGGTGAGGAGACGATGAGAGGCGGCGCCCGAACTTGCGCCTTGGTGGTCTGTCTGGCGGCCGGTGTGGCGCCCGCGCAGGAGCCGGCGGCGAACCCGCCGACCGAGGTTGCGCGGCTCTCCGACGCCGCCGAGGCGATGGAGTACTGGGACGTCGCCGCGCAGCTCGACAGCGGCCATCGCTTCTTCGCCCGCTTCCTGATCACCAACGAGGGACCGGGCGCGCATACCGCCGCCGCGGTCGGCCACCTGGTGTTGCCCGACGGGGCGGTGACGCCGATAAAGTTCGGCCGCGCGCGCGACGGCTGGCAGCTCAGCCCCGACCGGCGCCGGTTGAAGATCGCTTCGGCGGTCCTCGATCTGAGCCAGCCGCTCTGGCAGGTCGAGATCGACAGCGACACCCATGGGTTCAAGGTCCGGCTGCAGCTGCGTCGCGCCGCCGCGCCAGTGTCGACCGCGCCGCTGCCGGGAGCGTATTGGGTCGACGTGGTGACGCCGACGCCGGCGCGCGGCACGGTCTGGCTGCGCGGCATGGCGGCGCCCCTGCCGGTCGAGGGCACCGTCGCCCTCACCCACACGCGCATGGAGCGCAACGAGGCGGACCTGGTCCAGCGGCGCGCCGAGCTGTTCGCGCACGCCGGTGACCTGGCGATCTACCTGGCCGACCTGACGCTGGCCGATGGCCGGCAGCGCGGCACGCTCATCGTGCGCGACGCGACCGGCATCCGCTACCGCTCCGATGACCTGCCGGTGATCCTCGGCGCGGAGCGGACCGCGCCGGGCGATCGCGCCTACCCCGTGCCGGCGGACTGGCAGGTCGACAGTCCGCCGGCGCGCGGTCGGGTGCACCTCGAGCGCGAGTGGCTGCGCTGGGCGCCGCTCGACATCGTCCCACAACCGTTTCGCTTTCTGCTCTCGTTGCGCGCCGCGCCGCAACTGGTCTGGGCCGACGCGGCGCTTGATCTTGATCTCGCGGCAAACGGCACCCGCGGCGCGGCGCAGGTTCGCGGTGGACGCGGCGTCGCCCTGGTCGCCCTGGCGCGCCCGGCGGTCGAGCGCTGATCAACCGGCGGCGCTGTGGCTGGCCGGTGCGGGCGCGGAGCGCAGCAGGGCGATGCGTCCGTCCGCGACGCGATACACCTGGTCGGCAATCTCCGGCAGGTGGCCGTGATGGCAGATGGCGATCAGGGTGAGGGCACCGCGCAGGCGGCGCAGGGTGGTGCAGATCTCGCGTTCGGTGTCCGGATCGAGCGCCGTCGTCGCCTCGTCGAGGATCAGCAGCGACGGCTTGCGCACCAGGGCCCGCGCCAGGGCCAGGCGCTGCCGTTGTCCCCCCGACAGGCGCTGCCCGCGCTCGCCGACGGTCGTCTCGATCCCGTCCGGCAGAGCGGCGACGAACTCCCAGGCCTCGGCGGCCTGCAGCGCCGCGACCACGTCGTCGCGCGAGAGGGCGGGGTCGCCCAGCGTGACGTTCATCGCCACGCTGGCATGCAGCATCAGCGTCTCCTGCGGCACGTAGCCGATCATGTCGCGCCAACGGCGCACGTCGAGCTCGCGCAGCGGAACGCCGTCGATCAGGACCGCGCCCTCGCCCGGCTCGTACAGGCCGATGACGAGATCGGCGAGCGTGGTCTTGCCCGAGCCCGACGGGCCGGTGATCACCGTCAGCGCGCCGGCCGGAATCGTCAGCGAAGCGTCGCGCAAAATCCACGCGTCCTCATAGGCAAAGCCGACGTCGGCGAGACGGATCGCTTCGCGCAGGTGCGGCAGGCGCTGGCCGATGGCCGTCTCGACCTGCGCTTCGGCGCGCCGGATGAGGTCGCGCAGCGCCCAGAAGGCCGCCTCGCGCGCTGCCATGCGCTGGAACTCCTTCTGCACCCGCCCGATGCTGCCGAGCACGCGGACGCAGAGGAAGACGAGGACGACGACTTCCGCCAGCGGCATGGAGAACAGGGTGAGCGCGCCGTACAGCGCCGCGGCAAGGAAGACGAAGATGAGCGGCTCCTGCAGCGCTTCCATGGCCGCGCCGCTGAACACCTCGTGCTCCAGCGCGTCGTTCAGCTGGCGCGTCTCGCGCTCCAGCACCGGCGTGATGAGCGACTCGCGCGCCATCGCCTTGAGCGGCTTGACCGCCTGCAGGGTGTCGGTGAGGCGGGCGAGGAGGGAGCGGGTGAGGAACGTCTGCCGCCGGCCCGCCCGGGCGGAGGTGCGCACCAGGCCGTTGAGGACGACCGCGATCAGTGCGCCGCCGATGAGCGCCCCGACCGTCGCCTGCCACGAGAGCAGACAGGCCACGGCCGCGTACACGGCGGCCTGCACCATGAACGCCAGAATGAAGGTGGCGCGCAGGTAGGCCTCGGCCGCCGACTGGGCCTCGAGTGCGACGGAGTTGGCGACGATGCCGAGCGGCTGATGCACGTAGTACGACCAGCGCGCCGCCAGCAGCGCGCGGATCAGATCGAGGCGCAGTTTGGTCGCCATGTTGGCCACCGCGTAGCCGACCTGGCGATTGGCAACCAACACCAGCACCGCCTTGATCAGCACGCCGAGCAGCACCAGGCCGAACAGCAGATGAATCGTCGGCTCGAGGCCGACGGCATGGAAGGCGCCGACCACCTGCTGCTCCAGCACCGTGCCGCCTCCGGTCGCCATGGGTGGCGCCGTGGTGTCCGGTGCGGCCAGCCGGATCAGCGGCAGCACGCTCGACACCCCCAGCCCCTCGGCCAACCCGGCCAGCAGGAGGCAGAGCATGGTCGCCGCGGTGCTGCGCGGGTAGGTCCGCGCGAAGACGAGCAAGAGCCGCATCAGCGCTTCTCGTTAGCAAGGCGGCAACGAAAGTGACACTCGCGACCCCCGTTCCCCGGTGGGCATGGCCTCACGGCACGAGGCGCTGCAGGGCGGCCGGATTGGCCACGAACGGTCGCGTGTAGAGTGGCAGGTCGGCGTGCTCTCTGCCGACCTCCTCGAGCCACGGGCGCAGCGCCTGGCGGCGGCTGCGGGCGATCGCCGCCTGCCCGAGCCGAATGGCCAAGATCAGCGAGGAGAGCACCGTCCAGACGGCCACGGCATCCAGGCCCTGTCGCGGCAGGCCCGCCAGGGCGAAGCCCGTCAACAGGAGCAGGTTGGGATTGCGCCGCGCGGTGATCAGGCGGAACCACGAGTCGATCGGCCGCCAGGTGAAGAGCGAGAAGCCGGCGAGACCGTGCTCGAAGGCGCTTTCGATCAGCCGACCGGCGATGTAGCCGACCACGATGGCGACCATCGCCGCCTGCATCGGGGCCAACCCGTTGGCATCGCCCGCCACACCATAGGCCCACGCCAGGTACCACAGCGGTGGGTGGACGACGTCGATGGCATGATCGAAGATATGACCGAACGGCGTCGAGGTGACCGTGACGCGCGCCAGCTTGCCGTCGACGGTATCGAGAAACGTCATCAGCCAGCCCAGCGCCAGGCCGAGCGCAAACGCGCCGCGCATGAAGAGCAGCGTCGTGAGCACGGCCAGGACGAAGCTGAGGGCGGTGACCGCGTTCGGCGTGACGCCCCATCGCGCGCACCATCCGGTCGCCCAGCGCGCCGGCAGCGGCCAGAGCCACTTGGTCACCAGGTCCGTCACCCCCTTGTATGAGCCCTCGAACAGATGTCGTTCGAGGGCTGCCGCGCCCCCGGCGCTGATCGGCAGCAGGACGGGCGGCGCCGCTTTGAGCAGCTTGCCGAGATAGGCCGACGACAGGCCGTGCGCCGACCGCACCGAGACGTCGGGGATCACGGGCGGCGGTACGGTGCCGGCCAACAGGGCGCGCGCCTCCGCCGCCCACTCGGCCGGGACGTGCGCGGCGACCATCGTTGTGCCGCGCCGGTCGGTCACCGAGAGGATGGTGCCGGGACTGGCGGCGAGGTCGCGCAGCGTGCGGTCGTCGAAGAGATAGTCGCCGCGCACCAGCTGCACCGCGCCGTCCGCCGGCAGCGCCTCGCCGTCGTGCCGCACCTGCCGCAGGCCGACGGCGCGCAGCTGCCGTTCGAGGCGCTGCGCGCCGTCGAGTCCGAAGAGACGCACCGGACTGTGCCCGATGACGCACCCGACCGGTGGCGTCTGCGCATCCGGCGTCGTCATTGCACCATCCGGCGCCGCAGCAGGGCCGCCACGGCGCCGAGCCCGAGCACGGCCGGCGTCACGGCCGTGACCAGTGGCGGAAAGTCCGACACCAGACCGATGTTGGTGAACGTCTGCTGCACCAGTTGGAACCCGAGGCCGACCAGCGCGGCGACGACGATGCGCTCGCCGATCCGCACGCCGCGTCCGACGACGAGCACCAGCGGCACGGCGAGCAGCACCATCACCACCGCATAGAGCGGCGCGCTGACCGCCTGCCAGAAGGCCAGCTCGTAGCTGAGCGGATTCTGGCGCTGCCGCCGCAAGAGCTCGATGGTGCGGCGCAGCTCGGCGATCGAGAGATCCTCGGGCCGCAACCACAGCGACTGCAGTTGGCGCGCGTCGACGCCCGGGTTCCAGGCCTTCCGGGCGATCTGCCGCCCCGACCCATCGCCCTGCCTCAGGAGGCTCTCGTGCACGTCCTCGAGCGCCCAGCCCCCGTCGCGCAGCTCGGCGGTCTCGGCATGGGTGACGCGGTGCAGCTCACCGTTGGCGAAGTCGAACTCGTAGACGTCGCCCAGCGAGGCGCTCGAATGCACGACACCGATATTGACGAAGCGCGACCCGTCGCGCACCCACAACCCAGGTCCGGCGCCGACCGACTGAAAGCCGGAGAGCGCCAGCGCGCGCTGGCGGTGGGCCTGCTGGCTGAGCGGGGCGGCGACCAGCTCGGCGAACCCCACGCCCAGCCCGGCGAGCAGCGCGGCGGTGACGACCACGGGCAGAACCAGACGCGCCACCGAGACGCCGGCCGCTTGCAGCGCGACGATCTCGTGCTGGCTCTGCAACTGTCCAAGCCCGAGCACCGCGCCGAGCAGGGCCGCGGCGGGAACCAGACGGTGGGCCTCCGCCGGCAGCGTCTTGAGGATGAAGGCGATCGCCTGCCCCACCCCGTACCCCGGAGTGTCGGTCAGGCGCAGCTCCTCGGTGAGATTGACGACCGTGAAGACGGCCACCAGCGCCGCCAGCGCATAGACGAACTGGCGCGCCAGGACGCTGCCGATGTAGCGATCGAGGATCAGCATGGCTCGATCACGGCAGCGCCGAATCGACCGCCCGCTGCGGCGGGCGGCGAACCGCCACCCAGCGCCCCGCCAGGCCCGGGCGCCAGTGCAGGGCCAGCGCGGTGAGCAGGCAGGCGCCGTGGACGAGCCACAGACCCGGCAGCGCCGGCAGGACGCCGTCGGCGACCCACTGCCGGGCCGTGCCGAGGACGGTGCGGTAGGCGAGATACAGCAACAGCGCCAACAGGATCCGTACCGAACGGCCGCGGCGCAGATCGCTCCGGGCGAGTGGGACGGCGAGCAGCGCGAGCAACAGGGTCGACACGGGCATGGCGCCGCGCCACTGCAGCTCGGCGCGGGCGCGCAGGTCGTCCGAGTCGAGGAGCGCCCAGATGGAGTCGGTCTTCTCGTCGCTCAGGTCCGGCTCGAGGGCGGGCAACGGAAGGCGCAGGGTGAACGTGTCGTAGCGCGTGATGGCGCGCGGCTCGCCGTTCGGCCGCAGATCGTACTGCGTGCCGTCCAGCAGCGTGAGGTAGCGGAACCCGGCCGCCGGATCGCGCTGCTCGATCGCGCGCTGGGCCCAGAAGATCAGCAGTTCCGCGTCGGTGCGGCGCTGGACGAACACGTTCTCCAGATAGCGCGGATCGCTGCGCGAGCGCGACTCCGCGAACAGCACCTCGTGCGACCCGGGAGCGCTGTCGGTCGCGACGAAGAACCCAGGCGTGACGTTCTCCAGTCCGGCCTGCGCGATGGCGCGCTCGCGCACCTGGTTGAAGAGCGTCGCCGCCCACGGACGGCCGCTGAACGACAACGCCGCCACCGCCGCAGCCGCCCCGGCGGCGAAGATCAGGACGGCCAGGTCGATGCGCAGGGGCGAGACGCCGCAGGCTTCCAGCGCGGTCAGCTCGTCGTCGCGCGACAAGCGGCTGATGCCGAGCAGGACGCCGAGATAGACGACCGCTGGCAGCAGGGAGGGCAGCGCCATGAGCGTCCGCAGCCCGAGCAACTCGGCGACCACCGCGGCGGGCAGCGAGCCGACGGCGGCATCGCTCAACAGGCTGCTCAGGCGGGTCATGACGAAGATGCCGACGACCACCAGGAAGCCGGCGACTGCGTGCGACCCGATCTCCCGGATGACATAGCGGGTGACGACGCGCAGGGCGGCGGGCTTCACCCGGCCCCCACCTGCTGCCAGCGCCCATCGACGCCGGGGTCGAGCACGAACACCAGCGGCACGCCGGTCGGCACGCGGATCTTGCGCATCTCCGGCACGGCGCGGCGCTCGAGCAACATCGCCAACGCGCGCAGCGTGTTCTTGTGCGAGACGACCAGGATCCGGCCGCCGCGCGCGATCTCCGGCGCGATGCGCTCGTTCCAGTACGGCGTCAGACGCGCCAGGGTGTCCGCATGGCTCTCGCCGCGCGGCAGATCGTCCGGCGGCACGTCGGCGTAGCGCGGATCCCGCCCGGGCGAGCGCGGATCGCCCGCCGCGAGTGCCGGCGGGCGGGCGGCAAAGCGGTAGCGGACGCCGAGCACCGTGCGCACGCCGTGGCGGCGCATCGCCGGCCAGGTGGCGAGGCCCTGCAGCGCCCCGTAGTGGCGCTCGTTGAGGCGCCAGCTCTGCTCGACGGGTATCTGCTCCAGACCGAGGACGCCCAGGACGATCTGGGCGGTGCGCGTGGCGCGGCACAGCACCGAGGTGAAGCAGCGGTCGAAGGTGAAGCCGTCGTGCAACAGGCGCGCGCCGGCGCGGGCGGCTTCGGCTTCGCCCGAGGGGCTCAGGTCGACGTCGGTCCAGCCGGTGAAGCGCCGCTCGCGATTCCACTCACTCTCGCCATGGCGCAGCAGCACGAGCACGCCGCCGTTCGCGACGCGGCGCTCGGCCCGGCTGACGACCTGGTCACCCACCGGCCGCCTCCGTCCCCGCCGCGCCCGTGGCGAACAGCGCTCGCACGCGGGCCGCGACGCGCTCTCGCTCGCACAACGGCAGGCGGCGCGTCACCTCGAGCGGCGCGCCGAAACGGCGCGCGATGCCGGCGTCGATCAACGCGCGGTGCATCGCCGCCAGGTCGCGCGGCGCGCGCACCAGGCCGTGCGCCAGCAGGCCCGCGCAGAGCCACCC
>JBOHWA010000451.1:0-2232 GCA_050735855.1 Binatia bacterium | reverse complement strand
GGCCAGCGACGCCGAGGGACAGATTCGCCGCGCCGTCGCCGCGGCCGGCCCGGCGTCCGCGTTTGCCGTCACCGGGGTGCAGACGCTCAAGGTCAACGGCGCGCGCCTGATGGAGCAGGACCTGCTGCGCTTCGTGCCGCTCTCGCTGCTCGTCGTCCTCGCCGTGCTGGTGCTCGAGTTCCGTACCGTGCGCGGCGTCCTGCTGCCGCTCGCCTGCGTCATCATCGGCACGCTGTGGACGACCGGCATCATGGTGCTGTGCGGCAGCGCCATCACCATGGGCACCCTGGTGCTGCCGCCGCTCCTGATGGCGATCGGCATCGCCTACGCGATCCACGTGCTCAGCCGCTACTACAACGAGCTGCGTCCCGATCGGCCGCGCGCCGCGGTGGTCGCCGCCATGCTGGCGCACGTGCGCCTGCCGGTCGCCGTCGCCTGGCTGACGACGGTGGTGAGCTGCGCGACGCTGATGTGGAACCCGATCCACGCCATCCGCGACTTCGGCATCTACTCGTGCGTCGGCATCACCGCCATCTTCATCGTCACCCTGCTGTTCGTGCCGGCGGCGCTGCTGCTGCTGCCCGCTGCGCGGCGGATGCCGCGCAGCGCGGAGCAGGGGGGACGCATCGCGTCGGCGGTCGGCGCGGTCGGCCGCTGGGCCGTGTCGCATCGCGCCGTCGTGTTGCTCGGCGGCGTCGCGCTGTGCGGGCTGAGCCTCTGGGGCGCCGCGCGGATCCGCGTCGAGACCGACTATCTCGAGTTCTTCGACCCCGACAGCATCTTCCGCCGCGATCACGAGCGCATCGCGGCCGCGCTGGGCGGCGGGCTGCCGATCTTCATCGCCGTCGACGGCGACGGGCCGGGGTCCGTCACCCAGCTCGAGACGCTGGCGGCGATCCGCGATCTGCAAGCCTTCGTCGCCGAGCAGCCGGGCATCGACGGCAGCCTGTCGCTGGCCGACTACATCGCGCTGGTGCAGGGCGGCCTCAATCCCGACCGCGGCCGCGGCCTGCCGGAGAGCCAGTCGGAGATCGACCAGCTGCTCGCGTTCGTCAATCCGACCGACATCGCGCCGGTGGCGGCGCGCGACTTCGGGCGCGCCAACATCGTCGTCCGCTCGCGCCTGTCGGGCTCGGCCGAAGTGAGCGCCTTTGCGCGCCGCGTCGAGGACTACGCGCGCAGCCGCTTCCGGCGCGGGCTCGCGGTGCGCGTCACCGGCAGCCTGGTGGTGCTCAACCGCTCGGCCGACGACCTGGCGCGCGGACAGGTCGCCGGCCTCTGGCAGGTGCTGCTGGCGCTGTTCATCCTCATGTCGCTGATCTTCCTCTCGCTGCGCGCCGGGCTGCTCTCGTTGGTGCCCAACGTGGTGCCGATCATCGTCCTCTTCGGGCTGATGGGCTGGCTCGGGATCACGCTCAACATCGCCACCAGCATGATCGCGGTGATCGCCATCGGCATCGCCGTCGACGACACCATCCACTACTTCAGCGAGTTCAACGTCCAGCTGCGCGCCACCGGCGACCAGCAGCAGGCGATCCTCAACGTCGTGCAGACCGTCGGCCGCCCGATCGTCTACTCCGCCCTGGCGCTCAGCGCCGGCTTCGCGGTCGTCTGCCTGTCGAGCTTCCAGCCGATCCGCCACTTCGGCCTGCTCGCCAGTGCCACCATGGCGGTCGGGCTGATCGCCGAGCTGTTGATCACCCCGGCGCTGGTGATGACGACGACGATCATCACCATCTGGGATCTGCTGTTCGTCAAGATCGGTCCGGAGCCGGAACGGCAGATCCCGCTGTTCGCCGGCCTGCGGCCGTTCCAGGCCAAGATCGTCGTGCTCATGGCGCGCCTGGCGGCGGCGCCGCCGGGCGGGCTGATCACCCAGCGCGGCGAGTTGAAGGCGGAGCTCTACGTCCTGCTGAACGGGCGCGTCGAGATCCGCCCGCGCGCCGGCGAGCCGTCGATCCGCAGCCTCGGGCGCGGCGACGTCATCGGCGAGATGGGCCTGGTGCGCCAGCGGCCGCGCTCGGCCGACACCGTGGCGGTCGAACCGACCGAATACCTGGTGCTCGACGGCGGCTTCCTCACCCGCCTGCGCCGCCGCCATCCGCGCATCGCCGCGACCGTGTTTCTCAACTTGACGCGCATCCTCAGCGACCGGCTGGAGAGCACCACCGACCAGCTGGTGCGCGCCAGCCATTGACCCCGGCTGGAGGGCGCCGGGCCCTCGGCGCCGGG
>JBOHWA010000450.1:0-8289 GCA_050735855.1 Binatia bacterium | reverse complement strand
CGCGCCAATACCGAGCGGCTGTTCCGGAGCTAATTACTGGGAGCGCCGCTCCGGAATGAGCGGCGCGCGGCGCGCCGCTTGCGGGCGGGCCGCCCGCGCTCCCAGCGGGGGGGGGCGAGGCGCTCGCGCCCGGCTCGCGAGCGGTGGGTTCTGATCTACGCCGCCTGCTTCGGCGCGCTGCGCAACCGGCGCAGGACGTCGCGCACTTCGTCCTGGGTGCACGGTTTGGCCAGCACCGGTTGCGGTGGCAGCTCCTGGCGCAGGCGGCTCTCGCTGCGCCAGACACCGCCGGTGACGAAGACGACGCGCTGGGCCAGCGCCGGGCGGTGCTCGGCCAGGTGCCGGTAGATGTCGGGGCCCGACATGTCGGGGAGGCGCACATCGAGAAAGACGGCGTCCCAGGACTCCGTCTCGAGGCGGGCCAGCCCCTCGCCACCGGTGGCGGCGCGCACCACCTGCAGACCTTCCTTGGTCAGCATCGCGCTCAGGGCCTCGGCGACGTCGGGATCGTCGTCGACCAGCAACACGCGCTCGAGCGCCACCGTGCCCGCGACCGCGGCCGGCAGCAGCAGCGTGAACGTCGTCCCCTTGCCCGGCTCGCTCTCGACGCGCAGGTCGCCGCCGTGCGCGCGGGCGATGGCATAGCTGACGCTGAGGCCCAAGCCGCTGCCCTCCGCCTTGGTCGAGTAGAATGGATCGAAGATGCGCGGCAGGACGTCGGCGGCGATGCCCGGGCCGTTGTCGCTCACCTGCAGCGCGAGGCGCGCGCCGGCGCGCTGCACCTCGACGCGCAGCGCTCCGTCGGACTGTCCGGCCATCGCCTGGATGGCGTTGCCGAACAGGTTGAGCAGCACCTGCTGGAGCTGTTGCGGGTCGGCGTCGGCGGCGGGCAGATCGGGGCTGAACACCGTCTGCAGCCGGATCGACTGGCGCGCCAGGTCGTGGCGTACCAACTCGAGCGTCTTGGCGGCCAGGGCAGCGAGATCGACCGGCAGCGACTGCGGCGGCCGCGGGCGGGCAAAGCCGAGGACGCCCTGGACGATGTCGGCAATGCGGCGCGCCTGCGCGTCCACCTGACCGAGCGCGACGCGCAGCGCCGGCTCGGCGCGCGCGGCGGGATCGCCGGTCTGGCCGAAGATCACCGCCAGCGCGTTGTTGATTTCGTGCGCGATGCCGGCGGCGATCTCGCCGACCGCGGCCAAGCGGTCGGCGCGCTGCATCTGCGCCTGGAAGGTCTTCTCCTCGGAGATGTCCTCGAGGATGGCGACGGCGCCCTGCACGCGCCCATCGGCGTCGCGGATCAGGCTCGCATTGAGCAGGATCGGGATCGGCACGCCGTCCTTGCGGTGGATGACCGTCTCCCCGCGCCAGCTGCGGCGCAGCAGGGTCTCCTGGAATTGCTCGAACGGCTCGACCAGGTCGCCGGCCAGGTCGAAGGCGTCGCGACCGATCACCTCGTCGCGCCGGTAGCCGAGGGTGCGCATCAACGCGTGGTTGGCGAAGATGACGCGCCGCTTGGCGTCGGTGATCAGCACCGCTTCCTCGGTGCTCTCGAGGGCCCGCACCAGGCGCCGGCTGTCCTCCACCAGGCGGGCGCGCTCGATGGCGACCGCCGTCTGGCGCGCGATGCCGTCGGCGATCGTCATGTCGCGCTGGGTGAACGGGCGGCTGACCCGGCGGCGGGCGAACTCCATGACGCCGAAGAACCGCGGTCCGCTGGACAGCGGCACGATCAGCACCGCCGGGACGTCGTCGGGCGCCACCTGCAGGCTCTCCGCCACCGGCACGATGGCGCAGTGGCCGAGCCGGCGCACCCATTCGAAGTCGGGCACCTGCTCGGGGGACAGTTGCAGTCCGGTGACCGCGGGCCCGTCGCCGGGCTTGGCGCCGGAGGCGACGGCGCGCACGTACTGGCCGCTGTCCTCCGCCCACAGCGCGATGCCGCAGTAGTCCATGTCGATGCTGCGCGGGGCGATCTCGACCACCTTCTCGAGGATCTCGTCCAACCGCGTCAGGCTGCTCACCGCTTCGCTGACCGTCAGCAGCGCGTTGGCGACGGCAGCCGGCTCGCCGTGTTGCGGCGCGCGGTGGCGCGGCGGCGGCTCGTCCGCGGCCAGCGCCCAGCGCAGCCACAGCGTCGCCAGCACCGCGCCGATGCAGGTTTCCAGCAGCGCAAAGAAGACCACATGGTCGGAGCCCTGGACCAGATCGCCCAGCGGCACGACGGAGATCAGGACCGCGCGATCCGCCCACTCGACACCGGCCAGCGTCGCGACGGCGGCGCCGATGAACGCGAGACCGGCGAGCGGCCCGAAGACCAGCGTGTAGGGGATCACCTTGAGCGGCAGCAGGATGACCAGCGGACTGGCGAGCCCGCCGGACGCGATGATCGGCAGCGCCAGGCAGAGAACGTTGATGGCGATGTCGGTGCCGAGCAGCGGCCACGAGAGCTGGCCGACGCGATAGCGCAGCGTCACCACCAGGTTGAGCAGCAGGTAGGCGACGAAGGCGCCGTGCACCATCCATCGCACCGGGGCGACGGAGAAGAACTCGTTGAAGAACAGCCAGGCCGTCAGGCCCTCGAGCACGCGGACGATGAGCAGCGGCGCGGCCGCCCGAATCAGTCGGTCGGCCGGCACCTGCGCACGCAACTGCCAGCGTCCCCGCGCCATCGGGGTCACTCTAGTGGCGCCGCCGGGGAACCGGCAAGCACCACGGCCGCGGCGCCGACGCTACTTGGCGGCCGGCGCGGCGCCGCAGGGCTTGAACGGGTCGGGCATCATGAACAGGGCGTACTCAGGTGCGGTGTTGTCCTTCGGCACGACGCGGTCGCCGAGCTTGATCACCAGACCCTTGCCCTTGCGCTCGGACGTCGCCCCGAGCAGCAGGCGAAACATGCCGTCCTCGAGCGTGCGGGTGCGCACCGTCCAGGTGTTGGGCAGGTGGAGGCGGACGAACTTGCCCTTGAGCGGCTGGCCATTCTCGTCCTTCAGGTAGCCGATCAGCTGCAGGTCGTACGGGTAGGGGATGCGGGTGGGAAAGTTGGCGTCGAGCAGGCACTTGCCGCAGGCCTTGCCGTCGAGGAAGCCGTTTTCTGCCCCGCTGTGGCATTTCTGCCCTTTGCCGGGGTCCGCGCAGCTATTGCAGTCCAGCACGACCGCCAGCGTCTTGCCGTCCGCATCCTTGATCAGGTCCTGCACCGCGCGCACCGGCACGGCGCTGACCAGGACGACGAGACCGAGAGCACCCATCAACCGCATTGCGACCCCCTCAGAGGCAACGCCGCGCGGCCGACAGGCGGCGCGGCGTCATCCGTGTATTGACCGTTTCATATACTCCACGCGTCGATGGGCTTCAAATCTGCCCCACACCTCAATCGCGCGCGGCCGCGACGACGTCCGCCAGCGGGGTGCGCGGCGGCCCGCCCGCCGGCGGGGCACGCCGCGCCAGGACGGTGATCTGTGCGGCGACGATGGTCTGGTCGGCCAGCCGCAGCGCGCCCTCCACCTGCACCGCCAGTCCGTCGGACAGGGCACCGCACCGCAGCTGCGTGCCGTCGCGCCGCACGATGACGGTGTCGGCCGTCACGCGGACCATGAACTGGCGCGGCGGCCGGCCGTCGTCGCTGACCAGCAGCACACCGGCGCTGCAGTCGACCACATCGATGCGCCCGAACACGTCGCGCTGGCGTACCGCCGCCGGTCGCACGCGCTCGCCGCGCGGGGCATTGGTGCGGATCTCGATGTTCTCCAACAGCGTCGACGAGCCGGCCGGGATCTCCAGTGCCAGCGGGCCGATGTCGGCGCCGCTGTCGGCGTTGGCGAACTGCAGCGTCACGGCGCCGGAGAAGTCGCCGCGCAGGGCGAACGCACCGGCCGCGTCGGTGACGCTCTCGATGCCGGGGAACTCGCTGATGCTGACGCGGATCGGGAACGGCAGCGCGGCGTCCTGCAGCGCCGTCTGCTCGCTGACCAGCGTGATGTTGCCGCTCACGGCGCTGGCACCGGTGCCGGCGATGCCACCCTCGGACGCGCAGCCGAGCCACGGCAGGCACTGCAGCAGAAGGGCGAGACGGATCCACTTCATGGTTTCCTCCGGATGCGCCCGGGCGCCGGCCGCGGCGCGGCGGGCGGCGGGTCGCCGTCGACGGGCTCTTCGAAGTAGTAGACGCCGACCGCGACGCGCGAGCGCGCCCCACCCGACGCATCGGGCCGGCGGTCGCGGTCGTAGGAGGCCAGCAGCGCATTCACCCGGCGGGCGAAGTCGAGACCCGCCTGGCGCGTCTCGTCGCGCAGCGCCGGCAGGGCCGCCGCACCGATGTTGTCGTAGGCCACCTTGCGCTGCAGCCAGGGCGCGTCGGCCTGCTCGATGTTGTGCACGATGGTGCTGAACAGCTCGCCGGGGTCGGTGCCGAGCAGCACGAACTTGCCGTCGCCGTCCTCGCTGGGGATGTGCACCTCGCGGCGCAACAGCACGTCGCCATCCGGGGCCAGCGCGACGATGCCGAGGCGCAGCATCTCGTCGAGCAGCGTGCGCACCGGCACATCGGGGCCGAGCTCGCGCACCAGGCGTGCGAAGCTCGCCGTGTGCGGGTCGCCCGACTCGTACGCCAGGCGGCGCGGGATGCCGTCCGGCGTCGCATACGGCGGGCCGGCCATCCAGCGACCGATCACGTGCGTCACCGCCGACTCCTCGACCTCGGGCAGATCGATCAACCCGCGCTCGCTGCGCAGGTGGGCGATCTCCTTGCGCGACATGCCGGTGACCAGCGCGATGCGGCTGACCGTCTGGCGCTTGAACGGCAGCGCAAACTCCTCCTCCGCGACTTCGAGGAAGAGCCGCTTGGCGATCTGCTCGAAGGCTGGGTACGACACACCATAGGCGATCATCTGCCGCACCACGGGCCGCAGCAGGCGGCGCAGGGCGGCGGCAAAGTGGCTCTTCGATTCTCGCGGCAACATCTGGGTCAGCGGCCCGGCGCGCGCACCACCGCGCCGGTCGAGCTATGCCACCCGGTCCCGCCAGGCGCCACCCGGCGTCTGGCGGGACCAGCGTGGCCCGGGCGACTACTCGGTCGCCGTATCGTCCTCGCACCCCGCGCCGCACATCCGCAGCGCCTCGGTGCATGCCGCCTTGTCCTCCCGCACCGCCGTGCGGCACGGCTGCAGGCAGGTGCTCAGCCCGGCCCTGGCCGCGCGACAGGCCTCGCTGTCATGATCGGCCGCGCACGCCGCGCGCGCCGCTTCCTGTTCATCGCTGCACGTGGCGCGGCACGCCTGCAACGCCGTGCGCACCGCGCTCAGACAGTCCGCGTGGTCGACCCGGCACGCCGTCTCGCAGGGCGTCTCGCCGACGTACGGACAGGCGCGCACACAGTCGTGACCGCTGTCGAAGCAGGCGCGCAACGCCGGCTTCAGGACGTCGTAGCAGGGGTCGAGACAGGCTCGCGCCGCCGTCTTCGCCGCCGCGCACGCCGCGCTGGCCGGATCGGCCTCGCACGCCGCGCGCGCCGCGGCGACCGCATCCTCGCACCCCGCGAGACACGGCGCCGCCGCCGCGCGCGCCGCCGCCAGACACGCGTGCGTCTCGGCGCGGCATTCCGTCACGCATGCCCGATCCTTCAGCG
The DNA here is from genome assembly GCA_050735855.1 of Binatia bacterium. Lineage (GTDB taxonomy): Bacteria > Desulfobacterota > Binatia > HRBIN30 > CADEER01 > JBOHWA01. The sequence goes on along the minus strand of JBOHWA010000450.1, from coordinate 2,663 downwards.
GACCGCCGTGACCGCCCGGCCGATGACGCTCGGGCCCCCGCCCCCACGCCGCGCCCGCCACCGTGCAACCGATCAACAGCCCGATCCCGATCCATTTCGTTCGTTTGACCATGGCCTCCCCTGCTTTCTCATTCTGCTGGTTGGGCGCCCGCTGGCGCCGTGTGGTTGAACCCCGATCGCATCGTCCTCGGCTTTGGCTGCGGGGCCGGGGGTGATCGCGATCTCTTGTTCTCTCTTATCATGATAATTGGGCGAATTTACCCAATAAGATGATCAGGAGGAACAATTTACTGCCCAGGCCGGGTCAGTCTGTCTGAGTATTTTCCAACTAGCTGATTTCAAAACGGATTTAGTCGGTTGCCCGACGGGGGCCTGGTTCGGTAGAGCTACGGGCTGCCGCACGGGGACGGAATCGAATGCCAGTGGAGTTTCGCAAGCAGGAGGGCCGGCTGGTCTGGGTGCGCAGCCCGTTCACCGGCGTGGTCACCTACTTCACCGATATCCACAAGAAACAGAGCGGCTTTGTGCGCCGTGCCCCACAGGCGCCGGCGACGCAGCCACCCGACTGGGAGGCGGCCGAAGCCGCGCGCCTCAATGAGCTGGAGGCGGCACGGCGCGACTGCCCCTTCTGTCCGGGCAACGAGGCGCTGACCACCGAGGAGATCCTGCGCGTCCGCCCCGATCAGGTCGACGGCGCAACGCTCGCCGACGCACCCTGGTTGATCCGCACCTTCACCAACCTGTATCCGCGCGTGCCCGAATCCTGCACCGGCGGGCGCAACGAGTCGTACGTCGTGGTCGAGGATCCGCGCCACTTCGCCGACGGCGCGCGCGATCACCAAGAGTTGCTCTACACCGCCCTGCTGCCGCCGGCGCAGTTCCGCGCCGTGCTGCGCGCCGGTGTGGCGATGGCACGCCTCGCCTACAGCAACCCCGCGGTGCACTCCGTCCTGATCCGCAAGAACCAGGGACGCGAATCGGGCGCCTCGCAGCCGCACCTGCACAACCAGGTGATCGGCGCCGAGCAGCCCTTTGCCCCGGTGCTCCAGGAACGCCGGTGCTTAGCCGACGAGCCTGGCCTGTGGCGCGACATCCTGGCTTTCGCCCAGGACGAGGGCTTTCTCATCGACGCACGCGACGGCTGCTATCTCTATTTCTGCCCGTTCGGCGTCTTCCCGCGCAGCTACGAGGTGGTCTGTCCGGGGATCGAGGGCCGCATCACCGAGTTGCCCGACGCCGTGCTCGACACCTTCGCCGCGCTGCTGCACCAGGCGCTCACCATCCTCGGTCCGCTGCCGCTCGACTACGAGATCCACGACGGCCCGGGCATCCCGCTGCACGCCCATGTCAGCGCCCGCTACTACCCGTATTCGAACATCGGCGGGACGCTGAATCTGCCCTCAGATCTGACCGCCACCCTGCGTCCGGCGCGCGCCTGATTCGCCCCGGCGCGCAGTTAGTGCAAGTGATTGACAAGCGCACGACCGTCGCATAGAACGGCCGGCGGCAGTGGGGCGGTGGCGGTGGCGGTAGGGGACTTCAACCCACATATTTCGTCACATCAACGGGCAACGCCAACGCCCGAAATTCCAAAGGAGGACACACTCAATGGCAGGCACAGCAGAAGCAATTAAGGAGATCTTCGGGGCGATGCCCGCGCAGATCAACCCGGACGCGGCGAAGGGCATGAACTCGACGATCCAGTTCAACCTGAGCGGCGACGGTGGCGGCAACTACTACGTCGAGATCAAGGACGGAGCCGCCAAGGTCAGCGAAGGCACCGCGGCGTCGCCGAACATGACCATGACGCTGGCTGCCTCCGACTATGTCGACCTTATCATGGGCAAGCTGAATGGCCAGATGGCCTTCATGAGTGGGAAGCTGAAGATCGCCGGCGACATGGGCCTGGCGATGAAGATGCAGACCCTCTTCAAGCGCCCGTAAGGTCGCGTACAACCCTTCTTCACGAACGGCGCGGGAGCTTGCTTCCGCGCCGTTTTTGTTTTGTCCCTGCGCCGCCGAGCGCCGGCCATTCTGCGTCCTGCGCCGCGCCCCCTGGCGCGGAGATGGGCCCCCTCGCTATATGCCGCCGATGCTGGAGGATGAGATCAAGCGGCTGTTCGCCGCCACGGCCGCGACGCAGCGCCGCTTCGTCGCCCGCCACAGCGCCGCGCTGGCGCAGGTCATCGAGGTCACGGTCGACGCCCTGGCCGCCGGCCGCACGCTGTTCTTCTTCGGCAACGGCGGCAGCGCCGCCGACGCCCAACACCTGGCGGCCGAGTTCGTCAACCGCTACCAGCTCGCCCGCGCCCCGCTCCCGGCCCTGGCGCTGACCACCGACTCCTCGGCGCTGACCAGCATCGCCAACGACTTCGGCTACGAGCAGGTCTTCTCCAAGCAGATCGAGGCGCTGGCACGGCGCGGCGACGTCGCCTTCGCCCTCTCGACCAGCGGCAACGCGCCGAACGTGCTGCGCGCGGTCGCTGCCTGCCGGGCGCGGCACGTCGTGACCGTCGGGCTGACCGGCGGCAGCGGCGGCGCGCTGGCGGCGCAGGTCGACCACCTGCTCTGCGTCGACGGCACGCGCGACACGCCGCGCATCCAGGAGACACACATCGTCATCGGCCACATCCTCTGCGACCTGGTCGAGCGCGCCCTGGCGG
>JBOHWA010000449.1:0-34074 GCA_050735855.1 Binatia bacterium | reverse complement strand
GGGTCGCTCCGCCGCCACCTTGACCCTGTGCGGAACGCCCGCGTAGAGTCCGCCGTCGTTCGTCGTTCACAATCCAGCCGAGGAGTGCATTCGTGGGAGAGATGCTGCGCGGAAAGGTGGCGGTGGTCACCGGCGCCGGCCGTGGGATCGGCCGCGGCGTCGCCCTGGAGCTCGCCGATCAGGGGGCGCGGGTGGTGGTCAACGACTATGGCGTCAGCCTCGACGGCCGCGAGCCGAGCAGCGCGCCGGCCGAACAGGTGGTCGAGGAGATCCGTCGCGCTGGCGGCGAGGCCGTGGCCAACGCCGACTCGGTGGCCGCGTGGGACGGCGCCGAGCGCATCGTCCAGCAGGCGGTGGAGCAGTTCGGCCGGCTCGACATCATGGTGACCTGTGCCGGGTTTCTGCGCGACCGGATGATCTTCAACATGAACGAGGACGAGTTCGACGCCGTCGTCGGCGTGCACCTGAAGGGCACCTTCAACTGCCTGCGGCACGCGGCGCCGCTGTTCCGCCAACAGCGCGGCGGGCGCATGATCACTTTTTCGTCGGGCGCCGGCATGTTCGGCAATCCCGGCCAGGCCAACTACGGCGCGGCGAAGGCCGGCATCAGTGGCCTGACCAAGGTGGTGGCGCGCGATCTCGGCAAGTACGGCGTCACCGCCAACAGCATCTGTCCGGTGGCGGCGACGCGCATGACGATGACCGAGGAGACGCTCAAGGCGCGCGAGATCCGCAAGGCGCAGGGCATCGTGCGCGAGGAATCGGCGCTGCGCCAGCTGGAGAATCTCAAGCCCGAGGACGTCGCCCCGATGGTCGCCTTCCTCGCCAGCGACCACGCCGCCAACGTCAACGGCCAGATCTTCCTCTGCGCCGGGACCTCCTACTCGCTGCTGTCGCTGCCGCGGGCGGAGAAGACGCTGTACAAGGAAGGGCGCTGGACGCTCGACGAGCTCGATGCGTTGGTGCCGGTCACCCTGGCCGAGGGGTTGAAGAACCCCGCGCCGCCGAAGCAGGCGTAAGGAGCAGACGATGGCGCAGCGGCTGAAGGGCAGGGTAGCGGTCGTCACCGGATCGGGGCGCGGCATCGGGCGCGGCATCGCCATGCTGATGGCGTCGGAGGGCGCCGCCGTGGTGGTCAACGACCTCGGCGCCCACCTCGACGGCAAGGGGCAGGACACGTCGGCGGCCGATGAGACCGTCGCCGACATCGTCGCCGCCGGCGGCCAGGCGGTGGCGAACTACGACAGCGTTTCTGACTTCCGTGCCGCCGAGGGCATCATCGACACGGCGGTGCGGCAGTTCGGCCGCCTCGACATCCTGGTCAACAACGCCGGCATCCTGCGCGACCGCATGATCTTCAACCTGTCCGAGCAGGATTTCGACGACGTCGTCGCCGTCCACCTCAAGGGCACGTTCAACTGCAGCCGCCACGCCGCCGTGCGCATGCGCGAGCAGAAGGGCGGCCGCATCATCAGCATGTCGTCGACCTCGGGGCTCTACGGCAACACCGGGCAGGCGAACTACGGGGCGGCCAAGGACGGCATCGCCGGCCTGACGCGTGTCATCTCGCGCGACCTGGGGCGCTACGGCATCACCGTCAACGCCATCGCGCCCGCCGCAGCGACGCGCATGACGGCGACGGTCGGCGACGCCGCCCGCCAGGCGCGCGCCAGGGCGGGGGTCGCCAGCATGGGCGCCGAGGCGCGCGCGCTGCTGCCGCGCGCGCAGCGCGACGCCGAGGACGTGGCGCCGATGGTGACCTACCTCGCCACCGACGCCGCCGCCGGCATCAACGGCCAGATCTTCGTCGTCATGGGTGGCATCATCTCGCTGGTCAACTATCCGGCGCCGGTGCGCACGATCACCAAGCCGACGCGCTGGCGGCCGGAGGAGATCGCGGCGCTGTTTCCCTCGACGCTGGGCATGGACCTGTTCAACCCGGCGCCGGCGCAGCCGGACAAGTGACCGCGCCGCGCGCCGCCTGGCTCGACGAGTCCCGCGCCGCACTCGCGGCGTTGGCCGGGCTGTCGCTGACCGAGATCGTGCCCAGCCGGCGCGACTTCACCCAGTTCGTTGCCACCCAGAAACAGGGCATCGCGTTGGTGCCGCGCCTGCAACGCAGCGATCCGGAGACCGGGCGCGTCTGGCCCGGACGCGATCTGGTCGAGGTGGCGCGCGCCTGCGACGACGCCGACGTGGCCGCGCTCGCCGTGCGCACCGCGGCGCTGCACGGCGGCGCGATCGCGGATCTCGATGCCGTCGCGGCGGCGGCGACGGCGCCGCTGCTGCGCGACGACCTGTGTGTCGATCGCCATCAGATCTATGAGGCGCGCCTGCACGGCGCCGACGCGGTCCTGCTGCCGGCCGACGTCCTCGACGCCGCCGCGCTGGCCGCGCTGGCCGGGGTTGCCGCCTCGATGCACATGGCGTCGGTCATCGACGTCGGCGACGCCGCCGAGCTGGCCGACGCCCTCGCTGTGCCCACCGCCTGCATCGGCCTGCGGGCGACGACGGCGGACGGGTGGGCGGATCTGCAGCGCATCGGCGTCCTGGCGGCGCGCATTCCGCGCCAGCGCACGGTGCTGCTGCTCAGCGACGTGGCCAGGCTCGACGACCTGGGCCGACTCGACGGTCAGATCGACGCCGCCGTGGTCGGCGCGGCGCTGCTCGACCTCGACGACCCGGCCGCCGCCATCGCCGCCTTTGCGGCGCCGACGCCTTGAGCCCCGCCGCGGCGCTCTAGTAGGACACGCGACGGAGGACGACCATGCAGCAGCCGTGGGGACGCTACTTCGACGACTACACCGTCGGCGAGGTGATCAAGCACTGGCCGGGGCGGACGATCCGTGAGTTCGACGACACCTGGTTCACGCTGATGACGATGAACACCAACCCGATCCACTTCGACGACCACTTCGCCAGCCAGTCGCAACACGGCCGCTGCCTGGTCAACGGCACGCTGGTGTTCGCCATCGTCGTCGGCATGTCGGTGCGCGACATCAGCCAGACCGCCATCGCCAACCTCGAGTACGAGTTCGTCCGCCACCTCGGGCCGACCTTCCACGGCGACACGCTGTACGCCGGTTCCGAGATCCTCGAGAAGACCGAGTCGAAATCGCGCCACGACCGGGGTGTGCTCTACGTCGAGACCAAAGCCTGGAACCAGAAGGACGAGCCGGTGATGTCGCTGCGCCGCCGCGTCATGCTGCCGCGGCGGCCCGTCTGAGATCCTGGCGCGGCTACTCGGCCGGGGCGGCGTCGGCGGCCAGCTGCGCGGCAAGGGCGCGCAGGCGCTGGCGGTCGACCTTGCCGCTGCCCAGCATCGGCAGCTCGTCCTCGGCGACGAAGAACAGGTGGCGCGGCACCTTGTAGCTCGCCAGATGCTCGCGGCAGTGTGCCTGCAGGTCGGTGGCGGTGACCGTCGCCTGACTGCGGACGACGAACGCGGCGACGTTCTCGCCGCGCGTCGGATGCGGTACCGGCACCACGTGCGCGACCTTCACCGCGGTATGGGCCATCAGCGCCGCTTCGATCTCGGCGGCGGCGACGTTGACGCCGGCGGTCTTGATCACGTCCTTGATCCGCCCGACGAAGTGCAGCAGACCGCGCGCGTCCAACCGTCCGCAGTCGCCGGTGTGGAAGAACCCGTCGGCGTCGAAGCACTCGGCCGGGGCGCGCTTGTAGTACGTGCGCATCAGGCTCGGACCGCGCACGATGATCTCGCCGTCGCTCTCGCGCGGCAGCGCGGCGTGGGAGTCGGGGTCGACGATGCGCAGCTCGAGGCCCGGCATCGGCCGCCCGTGCGCCCCGGCGCGGTCGGCCGGCGGATCGTCGAAGCGCGACGAGGTCGCCATCGGGCCGGTCTCGCTCATGCCCCACGTGCCGACCGCGCAGTGATCGGGCTGCAACAGGGCCTGCGCCCATTTCGTATTGGCGCCGGGGCCCTTGCGGATGTGCAGGCGCGTGCGGTCGAACGACGGGTGGCGGATCAGCGCCTCCGCCTGGTGTGGCCAGGCGAACATGGTGGTGCAGCGGTGGCGCTCGAGCAGGCGCAAGGTCTCGTCGGCGTCGAACACTTCCTGCAGCAGCACGGTGCCGCCGCGCGACAGCGTGGCCAGGGTGACCCCGACCAGGCCGCCGTTGAAGAACAGCGGCAGGTAGCCGTAGGTGCAGTCGTCGGCGGTCAGGCCGAGTCGATCGGCGACGTTGTCCGCCGCGTGCAGCATGCTGGCGTGGGTGTGCACGACGCCCTTGGGGGCGGCGGTGCTGCCCGAGGTGAAGAAGATCGCCGCGTCGTCGGTGGACTCGACGGCGTCGAGCGCCGCGACGCTCCACGGCGTCGAGCCGCGTTCGCCGGTGGCGAGGAAGTCCTCCCAGGCGAGCGCGCCCGGGGGGACGTCGTCGCCGGAGCAGATCACGTGTCGCAAGCAGGGCAGGGCGGCGGCGCGCAGCGGCGGCGCGTGGTCGGCGAGGGCGGGACAGAGGTCGAGCAGCATCGCGAGATAGTCGTGGCGCAGGAAGCGCGACACCATCACCAGCACGCCGACGTCGGCGTGGCCGAGGGCGTAGGCCAGTTCGTGGGCGCGAAAGAGCGTGTTGAGCGGGACGACGACGGCGCCCAGACGCCAGGCGCCGAAGGCGATGCGCAGCCAGTCGGGCCGGTTCGGCATCAGGATGCCGACGCGCGTGCCCTTGCTCACGCCGAGCTCGGCCAGCGCGGCGGACACGCGCCGCGCATCGGCGGCCAGGTCGACGTATGACAGCGCGACGTTGTCGGAGATCAGCGCCGCTTTGGTGCCCTGCTCCGCGGCAAGCCCCTTGAGCGTGTGCCCGATGCTCTTCATTCGCGTCACACGGACCGCCTCCGCCCTTACTCGCTGGCCCGGATGAAGGCAATTGCGCGACAGGCCGCCGCGGCCGCGGCGCATTGTCGCTGGCGGCGCAGTCGGCTAAGAGCGGCGCGGATCGGATGTCTCGCTCGCCCGCTGCCCCGCCGCCACCGTCCCCCGGCGATCGCCTCGACGCCCGCGCGCGGCGGGTCGGGCTGGCGCTGCTGATCGCGGCGCTGGGCTGTGCGGCGCTGGGCCAGTGGCAGTTCGGGCGCGGCCACGCGGCGCTGGGTGGACAGTACGAGGACTTCCTCGCCCATCGCGGGGCGGGGCTGGCCTGGTACGGCGCGGCGGGGCTGCTGATGGCGCTGCTCTGTGCCTGGACACGCCGCTGGGCCCTGGCGCCGGGCCGCGCGGCGCGCGCCGCGGCTGCCGCGCTGCTGGCGCTGTTCCTGGTGGGTGCCGGACTGCGCTTCCATCGGTTGGCGGAGTTGCCGCCCGGCCTGTGGATCGACGAGGGATTGAACGGCGTGCAGGCAGTCGAGATTGCCGCGCGCGGGTGGCCGCTGGTGGCGCTGCCGCCGGAGGACGTGCGCACCGGACTCGGCGCCGGTTTTGTCGACGTCGCCGGGCTGGTGTTCGCGCTCTTCGATCCGGACGACGGCCCCTACGCGCTGCGCGCGCTGGCGGCGGTCATCGGTCTGCTCGGCGTGGTCGCCGCCGGCGGGCTCGCCTGGGCGCTGTTCGGCGCGCGCGCGGCCCTGGCGGCGAGCGCCTGGCTGGCGGTCTCGCACTATCATCTGAACTACTCGCGCTGGGGCGAGATGCCGATCATGTCGCCATTGATCGAGACGCTGCTCTGCCTGGCGGTGTGGCTCGGTCTGCGCTGGCGCGGGTGGCGGGCCTGGGCGGCGTGGTCGGCGGCGGGGCTGCTGGCCGGCGCCGGCGTCTACACCTACCAGACCTTCCGCCTGTTCATCGTCCTCGCCGGGGTGGGCGGCCTGCTCTGGGCATGGCGATCGCGGCGCGCGCTGCTGCGCGCCCGATGGCCGCAGCTCGCCGCGGCGGCGGTGCTGGCGGTATTGGTGGCTACGCCGATGCTGCACTATGCGGCCACCCAGCCCGAGCAGTTCGGCGAGCGTGCCCAGGGCACGTTGATCCTGGTGCGCGACGATTGGGCGGCGCAGCTCGCCGAATCGGTGCCGCGGTCGCTGCTGGCGTTTCAGTTCGTCGGCGACGACAACGCGCGCCACAACCTCCCCTTCGCGCCGCTGCTGACCTTCATGCCGTCGATGCTGGCGCCGCTCGGGCTGGTGATCTGTCTGTGCCGCTGGCGGCGGCCGGCCTACGCGCTGGTGCCGGCCTGGTTCGCGGTGGCCCTGGTGCCCGGGATGATCACGCTCGAAGCGCCGCATGCCTCGCGCCTGCTCGACACGATCGTGCCGCTGGCGTTGATGATCGGCATCGCGGTCGACGGTATCGCCGGCATCGTCCTGGCGACGCTGCCGGCGCGGCCGGCGCGCGCGGTGCTGGCCGTCGGGCTCGGCGCCGCCGCGCTGGTCGCGGCACGGCAGGAGTATCGCGCCTATTTCGTCGCGCGGCCGCGGTTGCCGAGCTACTACGATGCCTTCTTTCCGTACGAGTCGGCGCCGGCGCGCTATCTGGCCGCGCATCGGCCGACGGAGACCGTCTTTCTCGATGCGAGCACGTACTGGAATCCGACCACGCAGTTCGTCGGGCGGCGCCATCTCGACGACCGGCCGACCGACGTCCGCATGTTGCGCCTGGCGCACGACTTCCCGCCGCAGGGACCGCTGTCGCGCGATCTGCTCTACCTGTTGCCGCGGCCGTACGCGTCGCTCGCCGACGGGTTGCGCGCCCTCTCCCCGGCGGTGGCGTGCGACGAGGTGCGCGATCCCTTCGGTCGCGTCGATCTCGTCGCCTGCCGCGTGCCGCGCGCCGCCGCCGTGGCGGTGCGCGACCAACTGGCCGCCGGCGTGCGGCCCTGGCCGTTCGGATTGCGCGGTCGCTTCTACAAGGAGCCCGACGCCAGCGGCACGCCCTATCACGAGGCGGTGCTGCCGTTCGCATTTGAAGAGTCCGGGCTGGAGGCCGAACCGATCGGGCGCTTCGGCGCCGCGGTGTGGGATGGGTTCATCGACGTGCCGGAGGACGGCGAGTATCTGTTTCGCCTGCACCCCGACTCGACCTCGCTGACCATCGACGGCCAGCCGGTGATCGCGCATGCCGGCGCGGCGGCGTTCGGTGGCGGGCACGATGGTCGCGTGGCCTTGCGCGCCGGCCGCCGGGCGCTGCGCATAGACATGCGCCCGGGGCCGCAGGGGCCCTACTTCCTCTGGTTCCAGTGGGAGCCGCCGGGGCGCGACGCGGAGTGGGTGCCGGCGATGGCGCTGCATCCGCCCGAGTCGTAGACGGACCTTGCCCGGCCGCGCGCGCGCCGTTACGCTTGCGCGACATGGCCGTGATCGACCGCACCCGCGCCGCTTTGGCGCGCCTCTTCTACCGCTACTTCTTCAGCCTGCTGCTGGTCGTCGCCAGCGCCGCGCAGTGGGCGGTCGCCGCCTGGGCGCTGCAGGTCGGGCTCGGGCTGGCGTTGCCATGGTGGGGGCACATCCTGACTGTGGCGGCGCTCTATTTCTTCAACCGCTCGATCACCGCGCTGCGGCCGCGTCAGGCGACCGGCGCGGCGTTTCGCGCCTATACCGCCAGCGCCTTCGTCAGTCTCTTCTGCGCCGCCTTTTTGCTCGCCGCGGCGGCGCTCTGGGGCCTGACGTCGACGCTGCTCGGTGCGCTGAGCGCGCAGGCGTTGACCGTCGGCGCGCAGAGCAGCCTGGTCGCCGGAATCGACGGCGCGTTCCGCTGGGTGGCCTCGCTCGGCATGCTGACCATCGCGCTGACCATGGGCTACGGCTACGCCGTCGGCCAGCATCAGCTGCGCGTCACCCGCACCACCCTGCCGTTGCGCGGTCTCGGCCGTCCGCTGCGCGTCGCGCAGATCAGCGACATCCACGTCGGGCAGAACCTGACCATGCCGCAGTTGCAGCGGTTCGTCGATCAGGTCAACGATCTGGAGGCGGATCTCATCTGCGTCACCGGCGATATCGCCGACTCGCCCGCAGCGGACTACGCGCGCTTCTTTCCGGTGCTCGGCGAGCTGCGGGCGCGCTACGGTGTGTGCGCGATTCTCGGCAATCACGACCACTACGCCGGCGCGCAACGGGTGGTCGACGAGCTGCAGCAATGGACGCGGTTCCAGGTGCTGCGCGACGAAGCGGTGACGCTCGATGCGGACGGGGCGATGCTGCACGTCATCGGGCTCGACGACCGGGGGCGCGACTGGGCCCGCGGCGTCCTGTCCGACGCGCGCCTCGCGGACCTGCTCGAGGCCGCGCCCGGCGCGACGCCGGTCCTGCTGCTGGTGCACCGTCCGGACGTCTTCCACCAGGCTGCGGCGGCGGGCGTCGGGCTGACCCTCTCCGGGCACACCCACGGCGGCCAGCTCGCCATCCCCTGGTTCGGCGGGCGGCGGCGCAACCTGGCGGAGTTCATCACCGCATTCGACCGCGGACTCTACGCCGCGCGCGGCGTACACCTCTACGTCAATTGCGGCCTCGGGGTGACCGGCCAGCGCATCCGGCTCTTCACGCCGCGCGAGATCAGTCTCTTCGAGCTGCAGCCGGCGTGAGCCGGCGCGCAGCGGATCAGCGCTGCTTCGGCAGGTAGCGGCGCAGCCCAGCGCGTAAATCGTCGTCGTCGAGCGGCCGGGCGCCGGCCGCCAGCAGGCCGGCGTTGGCGCCCTGCCAGACGAGCACGCACTGGCCATGGTCGATGGCGCGCAGGCAGATGCGTTCGACCTCGCCGCCGCGGCGGGCGCTGACGGCGACGACGATGTCGCCCAGGGCGGCAATCAGCTCGTCGCGCCGGCGACCGTTGCGCGCCACAGCATGGTCGTGCGGGCGGAAGGGGGAGAGCACCAGGGTGGTGCGCGGATCGAAGCGCGTGCGCCCCGGTCCGAAGCCGAACGGATCGAACTCGAGACGGCCGTGGAAGGCGACGAACAGGCCGCGGTCGAGGACGATGATCCGGCCGGCCCCGGCGGCCCGCGCGGTCGCCGCGGCGATGCGGTGGGTGGTTTTCATGCCGCCGACCGCCAGCGCGAAGGCTTCACCGGCCGCGCGGCGCGCGATGCGCACGGTCGCGGTGACCGTCTGTTCGCTGACCACCCGCGAGTTGAGCAGCGCCAGGGTGGGGCGCGCCGCCAGCGACGGGTCGCCGTACAGATAGGTCAGCGGCGGCGGCGCGTTGGCCCGCATCGTCCAGGCGGCCGGGTAGGTGCTGTCGTCCGGGGTGGCGAGCCCCGCCCCGACCGCGCGCAGATAGGCGAGGATGGCGTCGCAATGGGCGCGGTGCCAGACCCGGGCGTCGCACAACCGGTGCACCGCCGCGGCTGGCAGACCGTATTCGTCGAGCAGGACCGGGCGGGGCAGGGCGAGGACGCGTGTGATCGCGAGGCCCGCGCGGCGGGCGCGCTGCTGGACGCGTTGGAGCACGCGCTCGCCGACGCGTGGCAGTTCAGCGAGCGTCACCAACGCGAAGGCCGCGTCGTGATCCATTGAGTGGATCACGAGTAGGCTAAATCGCCTTCGTATTCAATAGCGTCCGCGCTCAGCTGGGCGGGCGCAGTTTGGTATACTGGTCGGTCTTGTCCCGGCGCAGCGTTGCGAGCCGCTGATCGGCCTCGCGCTGCACGCGTGGCTTGCGTTGCAGCAACCAGTACCCGAGCACCAAGACGACGACGGCGCCGATGGCGAGCATCGGGTTGGTGCGCACAGCCTCGAGCCATGACGTCAGATCCTGCATCGGTCTGCCTCCTCGTGGCCCCGTCAGGGTAGCCCGTCGTCGGTTTGCTGCAAGCGCGTTTTGCCCGCTCCGGCCGGCATCGGCAAGGTCCACTCTGCAGCAAAAGGTCAGTCACTTCGCCTGATTACGGCGACATGCGACCTTCATTGTTGATTGCAAACAAGCGAGTGTTGTCGCATATCTGGACTTTGATCCATCTTACAGAGTCGTGGTTGAAGCGGTCGGGCGGTTACTGATGCATGGGCGACCCGAGGTCGCGATGAGGGGGCGTGTGCACCGACTGCGGGGCCGAGCATCTGTCGTTTTCGCTGGATTGATGGTGCTGCTGGCCGCTGGCAGCGCCCCTGCCCAGGGTCTGGCGGGCGATACCAACTGCGACGGGGCGACGAACGGGCTCGATGTCCCGGCCCTCGAGGGCGCCCTGTTTGCGGGGAGCGGCTGCGCCAGCGCTGACGTCAATGAGGACCAGCGCCTCAGCGCCGCGGATCTGGTCGCCCTGGCGCGTGCGCTGGTGGCTGACCCAACCCCGACGCCCGTCGGCACGCCCTCTTCGACCAGCACCTCGTCCGCCACGCCGACTGCTACTGCGACGGCGACCGCCAGTGTCTCGCCCTCTTCCACGAGCCCCGCGACGCCGACCGCCACCCTGACCGCGGTGTCGAGTCCGACGCCGACTGTCTCTCCCGAGACACCAACCCCGACGATCGAGCCCACGGCGACGGTCGAGCCCACGGCGACGGTCGAGCCCACGGCGACAGTCGAGCCCACGGCGACGGCGACCGGCACGGTGACTCCGACGAGCGATGGATCGACACCGACGGTGACCCACAGCATCTCGCCCTCGCCTCTCGCGACCGAGACCGGGACGGCGACGCCGACCCCGGACAACAGTCCGACGCCGACGCCGACTGACCCGAGCGCGACGCCGACGCCGTCCGTGCCACCGCTGACTGGAACCGCGACGCGCACCCGCACCGCGACGCAGACGGGCACTGCGACGCGTACGAGCACCGCGACGCGCACGGGTACGGCGACGGCAACCAGGACCGCGGAGGAGGTGACGCCGACGCGCACCGGCACCTTGCTGCCGACGCTGACGCCGACGCGCACCGGCACCGCAACGCGCACCGGCACCGCAACCCTCACCGGCACCGCGACGCGCACCGGCACGGCGACGCGCACGGCGACGCCGGTACCCACCGATCAGCCGCCCGCGACCGCCACGCGGACGGGGAGCCCGACGCGGACCCACACGCCCGGTGCACCGCCGACCACCACGCGCACCGGGACATTCACCCGCACGGTGACGCGCAGCGCGACGCCGTCGATGACCCCGAGTGGTGCGCCGACCGCCGCCTCGACCGCGACCAGCAGCAGCACGCGGACGCCGACGTCTACCCTGACACCCCCGTTCACCTTGACGCCGACGCGCACCGCGACCGCTCCGCCGACCCAGACGGTCGCGCCGAGCGAAACCGTCACGCGCACGCTGACCCCGTCGCGCACCGAGACGCCCACGCGGACCCCGGTGCCGCCCACGTCGACCGTGACGGCCAGCTTCACGCTGACGCCGACGCGCACGACGACGCCCAGCTTCACGCAGACGTCCTCGCGCACCAGTACGGAGTCGCCGACCGCTTCGGCGACGCGCACCGGCACCGCCACCGCCACGCCGCCCTTGACCGCCACGCCGCCCTTGACCGTCACCGAGAGCCCAACGCGTACCATCACGTTCACCGGCACGCCGTCGCACACGGCCAGCCCCACCCTGGCACCGACCGATACGCGCAGTCCATCGCCGACGCGCAGCGCCGCGCCGACCGGATCCGCCACCTTCACCGAGACGGGAACGCGCACGGCCACCGAGACGCGCACGGCCACGCCGACCCGCACGGCGACGGGTACCGGGACGCCGCTGCCGACGCTGAGTGCGACGCGTACCAGTACGGAGACGCGCACCGCGACGCCGACGCGCACGGCCTCGGTCACTCAGACGGCAAGCTTCACCCTGACCCCGGTCCTCTCGTTCACCCCGAGCCGCACCGTGACCGCGACGCCGACGCGCACGGCGACGCGCACGACGGCGCCGGCGCTCACCGCCACCAGCAGCTTCACACCGCTGCCCACCCGCACCCCGACCATCACGCGCACGCCGACCCGGACGCGCACGCCGACCTTTACCGGGACGATCACCTTGACCCCGACGATCACGCGCACGCCGACGCCGACGTCGAACGAGATCGGTGCACGGGTCAACTACGCCGGCGTGATCTCGCAGGACGGCTGCCCCTTCTGTTGCGAGTTCCTCTGTCAGCTGACGCCGACGCCAACGCCGTTGATCGACGAGTTCGGCCGCGAGGTGTTCATCCGTTCGACCGGGACCTTCCTGTTCGTCGTCGAAGGCCGTCGCGGCACCTCGAACCTCAATCCCGGCACCTGTCTCTTCCCTCAATGCCAGGATCGCGGCGACCTCCAGGTGGTCGTCAGCAAGGCGACGGGCAACGGCAGCCCGGCGAAGTGCGACATGGGGCCGCCACCGACGCCGTTCGGCGGCGTGCCGGCAAGCCCGATCGACTTCAGCGGCGGCAGCGCGACGACCAACGCGATTCAGGACATGGCCTGCCGCTTCACGCTGCAGACCACCAGCGATCTCGCCTGCACGCGCAATAGCTTCGGCAACTTCAGCTATGTCGTGCCCGCCTCAACCCGCATGCAGTACTGCTACCAGGTGCCAACCACCGGCCAGTTCGGCGACGAGGACACGGTGATCGCCATCCAACTGCGCGATACGGCCGGCAATCTCGGCCCGAAGAAGGAAATCGTCGTCCGCGTCCAACCCTGAGGGCTCCCTCAGGAATAGTGCCAGGGACATCAAATGGAGTCGGGCCGCGCCACGCCGGCTTGACGGTCTGCCGTTTTTGCAACACGGCACACACCTTTGGGGTTGAGCAAAATTCAGTTCCCAGGCCCGTTCCTTTGTGGCATATACCGTGCGTGTGACGTCCGAGCACCGCGAAGGGGCGTGTCCGAGGGAGGACGGAACCGATGATCAAGTGGCAGAAGCGACCCGAGCCCGCAGCAATAACGCGCGCCGCTGCATCTCTCGCTTTTCCGCTTGACAGTGCGGCATCAAATTGCAATAAGGCTTTCCGCGTTCAAGGGGACACGCGATAGCCCCCGTGCGCAAAGGGTGCAGTTACTCGAAAGGAGGCGTGCAATGCGAGTGCAGAAGCGAAACCCGTGGCTTTATAGCCTGGGAGTGATGCTGGCGGCCATGGCGCTGGGGGCAACGCAGGCGGCGGCGGATACGACGTCGGATCGACCTGGTTCCGTGGTGATCTGGCCGAAGGTAGTGGCGGATGGGACGCGCGACACCCTCATCACGCTGACCAATACCCGCAACGAGACCGCGTACGCGCATTGCGAGTACACCAACTCGATCGGCATCTGCTCGCTCAGCCAGCAGCACTGCACGCTGCCGAGCGAGTCGGCGGTGTTCAGCGCGCCGGCCTGTCCGGGTGGTCCCTCTGATGTGTGCGTCTTGGGGCTCAACCCCGATGAGCCGTGCGCGACGTTGGACTTCGATGTGATCCTCACCCGCCAACAGCCCACGATCTGGCGTGTGTCGACCGGTCGTATCTACAATCCGGCCCTTCCGGCCGATGGCTCCTGCGATCTGATCCCCGGTGTGCCGCCGCGGCAGGAATGCCCGGGCTTCTTCCTGGTTGGCCAGGTGGTGCCGCCGGTGCAGCCGTTCTACGGCAACCTGCGCTGCATCCAGGTCGCAGCGGACGGCACTCCGATGCCGTCCAACGGCCTGAAGGGCGAAGCGATCATCGAGACGCTCGGCTCGACGCAGATCAGCGAGTACAACTCGATCAACGTCCTCGGTACCGTCGATCCCGATCCGGCCGAGTACATCGAGCTGAACAGCACGGCGACAGGCTACAACGCCTGCCCCGAGAGCGTCGAGTTCACCAACTACTCGCCGGGGGCGAACGATCTGGTCGCCGGTGCGATCAGTCCCGCCGCCTGCGCGACGTCGGGCTGCCCGGTGACGACCGAGATTACGGTCATCCCCTGCCGCTACGATTTCGAAAACGAGATCCCGACCCGCTTCCAAGTCGACATCGTCTACCACAATGAGTTCGAGTCGCGCCTGTCGGTCGAGCGGCCCTTTACCTGCGGGGTGACCTTCACGCTCGAGAATCTCGGCTTCTCCAATCTCGGCGGCAGCACGTTCCAGCGCACCCGCATCAACCCGGCCGGCACCGGCCTCTGCATCGCGGGCGACGACGACGAGGTCAACACGCCCTGCTCGACGGATGCTCAGTGCGGCGACAATGGTGTCTGCGCGCCGCCGAGTGGCATCCTGTCGATCGTCGAAGAGTTCCACGAGAGCGACGTCACGCTGGCCGTCATGTCTTCCGCTCAAGCGGGCACCAACGCCGCCAACGGCTACTCGGTCGATGTCAACGGCGACGGCGACAACGGCCGTCTCGGTAGTTGCCGCGGTGCGATCACCACGACGACCTGCTCCAGTGATACGAGCTGCACCGGCAGCGGTTGCGTCGCCGGCGCATGCCCGACGGGGCTCTGCCGCGTCGCCGGGACCGCGTGCACGGATGATGGCGGCTGCCTGGGCGTAGGCGACTTCTGCGACCGGTGCATGAACGACGAGATCCGGTTCACACCGGACCCTGTCACCGTTATTGAGCAGTGACCCGGCCCGCGCGGATGGAGAGAAGGAGAAGGGCGATGCTGACGAATAAGACTTTGAGTTTGCTGGGGGCCGCGGTCAGCCTGCTGATGGCGCCGATGGCACACGCATTCACCTACTCGGATACCGGTGCGGCGATCGTGGTATGGCCGAAGATCGTCGTCGACGATGGGCGCGACACTGTGTTGCAGCTCACCAACCAGGCGCCGCAGCCGACGGCGGCACACTGCTTCTATGTCAACGCGAACAATCGCTGCACCAACACAGGCGAAGTTTGCGAGAACTCGCTCGATTGCCAGGACGACACCGGTTTCTTCGGCTCCTGTCAGGCGGGCTGGATCGAGATCAACTTCGACATCATCCTGACCTCCAACCAGCCGCTCGGCTGGAGCGCCGAGGCGGGCCTGGGGCAGAGCGACCTGCCGTGCAAGGGCGGGTTCGGCAATCGCTGCACCCAGGGGATTGGCACCAACGCAGGCACCGGCATCCCGCCCGTTGGCGAGACGCCGTTCGTCGGCGAGCTCAAGTGCATCCAGGTCGATCCGATCACGCGCCTGCCGTTCGAATGCACTGGCAATGGCTGCCGCGACGACCTCGAAGGCGCCGCGACGATCACCAAGGTTGAGCTCGGCATCATCGATACGCGCAAGTACAACGCCGTGGGCCTGCGCAGCAACGGATTCAACAATGGCGACGCGGAGTTGGTCATCGGTGGCGAGGACGAGCCCGAGTATCAGCCCTGCGCCCAAGTTCTGGTTTTCAACCACCTGTTTGACAACGCGGTCGACCCGATCTCGGGGATCTATCGGGCGCAGTCGGAGCTCAGCCTGGTGCCCTGCACCGAGGACTTCCTCCAGCAGCAGGTCCCCCGTGTGACAGCGCAGTTCCTGGTCTACAACGAGTTCGAACAGCGCTTCTCGACCAGTCAGCCGGTCGACTGCCTGCTCGACCGCCCGATCTCACGCATCGATACCACGCAGCCTGCACGGTCGATCTTCAACGCGGGTGTCTCCGGCACGGTGGCGGGTCAGACCCGTATCACCGGCGTCAACGGCGGCCTCATCGGGGCAGCCAGCCTCTCGTTCTGCGACGTGACCGGATGCGACGCGACCGGTCTGGTCGATTCGGGTGCAGCCTACAATCTGAATCAGTTCGCCGATCGCGACCACCCGGACTTCATCCGGATTCCCTAGTCCGACGCGTGGGTGAGGGGACTTGAGTCGGACTCTGGAGCGCGTGTCCTTATGAAGGAGGAGAACCCATGAGTACGGTGAAGGGGCTGCGAGCCGGTGTGATCGCAGGCGTCCTGCTCGGGATGACGCTTGCGGCCGGAACGGTCAGCGCGCAAGGGAACTTCAGTACGGAACGACCGGGATCGATCCTGATCTTCCCGAAGGTGGTGAATACCAATCCGAACACCATCATTCAGATTTCGAACGTGTCGAACAACGTGGTGCATGCGCACTGCTTCTACACCGACGGTCGACCGGTGAACGGCCAGCCTGCCTGGCAGGTCACCGACTTCGAAATCTCGCTGACCCGTCAGCAGCCGACCACCTGGTCGGCGAGCGACGGTCGTGCGGTCAATCCGCAGGACGGAGATCGCGGGTTTGACCCGGGTCTGGTTCCTCCGGTTCCGCCGGGCTTCACCGGCTTCCTGGTCTGCGTTGAAACGGCCCTCGACGGAACGCCGATGGGCAGCAACAGCCTGACCGGACAGGCCACCATCGGGGATATCACCACCCTGGGTGGGACCAACAACGTCAGCAAGTACAACGCGATCGGCATCCCGTCCTGCAACGGCAACGGGATGGCGATGGGCAATCCAGGTCTGTGCGGGCCGACCAGCGGCACCAACAACCTGGACAACGTCCTGTCGCTCAATGGGGTCGAGTACGCGGCCTGCCCCGGCGGCCTTTATGTGAACTTCATCGGCGATGGCGCAGAAGATCCGGCGATCGCGCTGGCGGGCAACAGCCCTTCGGTGGTCAGCACCAGCCTGACGTTCATCCCGTGCGCCATCGACTTCGAGAATCTCGAGCCCGAGGAAACGGCTGTGACCTTCGCGATCCGCAACGAGTTTGAGGTCAACAGATCGATTTCCCCGGTCCTCGTGGATTGTTGGTTCGAATCGCTCATCGGCGATCTCGGCCCGCCGTTCGTGATGACCGAGGCGGGTCTGCAGACCACGTTCGGCAAGGCGATCGTGACGCCGATCGGACCGGGTCTGGCCCCCGTCCTGGGTGTCGCGAATGTGCTGCGCACGGCTGGAGACGGCTCGTCGGACACGGCGGCGACCAACCTCCATTTCTGCACGGATGATGCGGATCCTCCAGGTTGTCCTTCCTTCAACTCCGAAATTCGGTTGCCGTAAGGGGTCAGGAGGACGCCATGCGCGCTCGCTCAGGCACGGAAAGGAGTGACGAGATGCTTACGGTGAATGCCAAGGGAAGCACCAGCCGCTTGCTCGGTATCGGCTTGGTTGCGGCACTTGTGCTGATCTGCTCGGCTGGTGGGGTGCGGGCACAGTCTACGCTCGGCGCCGCGTCGGATTTGACGGGCGGTTATGTCGTGCTGCCGAAGATCATGGTGCACACCACGGGGGGAACCCCAGCGGTCCTGCCGGGTGGGCAGCAGTACGACACGCTGATCCAGCTGTCGAACACCAACGAACTCGATCTCATCACGGTCGACTGCTGGTGGGTAAACGCGAACAGCCACTGTGCCGATACCGGGATCATCTGCGAGACCAATGCGGACTGTGTCGCGGCAGGTGTACCGGGGCTGAACTGTGTCCCGGGTTGGAGCGTAAACGACTTCACGGTCACACTGACTGCCGGACAGCCGCTGGGTTTCCTGGCGTCGACTGGTTTGACAGGCGTCCCGTGCGAGGTCCCTCCTGACGAGCCGCCGGTGTGCATTGGCGGTATAGCGGATGGCGGCATTGATGCCGTCGTCGAGGATCCGTTCCGTGGCGAGCTGAAGTGCGTTCAGGTAGACGAGAACGATATCCCGGTCGAGCGCAGCGACCTCAAGGTTGAGGCGACGATCGTGTCGACCACGGTGCCGGGTGGTTCGGATCCTGGCACCACGACGGCGGCGTCGTACAATGCCATCGGCTTCGAGACGATCGAGGTCGGAACGGGTGCAGCAGCCGATCCGCTGTGCCTCGGTGCGGCGCCGACAGGTAGCGATGTCGACTGCGCCGCCACCTATGCACCGTGCCCGGCGGAGCTGAAGCTCAACCACTTCTTCGAAGGGGCGCAGACGGACATCGGCGGCGTCGTCAACACGGACCTCACGCTGGTGCCGTGCAGCGAGGCCCTCGGCGATCCGGACGTGCAGGCGAACTTCGAAGTGCTGGCCCAGATGCTGGTCTACAACGAGTTCGAGCAGCGTTTCTCGACCTCCGCGCGTATCGAGTGCTACCGCGCCACGACGTTGTCCGACATCGATACGGCGCGCGGTCCGACGGGCGACGAGTTTTCGATCTTCTCCGTTGGCATCCAGGGCACGATTGCGGGTCAGACAAGGATCCGTGGCGTGCAGGGTTCCGGCGGGCCGCTCGGTTATGGTCTGCTGGGTGTGGCGTGCGAGAACTACCGCGAAGTCCTCGGTGGGCCGGTTCTGGCCACCACGGCGTTCAACCTCGATCAACGCGGGACACATGAAGGCGGCGACGCCGTGTATCGCACGGTGTTCCCCGATCCGGTCCCGCCCCCGCCGTGACCGGGCAGTACAACTGTTGAGCTGACAGAAGGCCGGAGTGGCATCCACTCCGGCCTTTTTTTTCGACTGTCGGTCGGGTAAACGAGAGTAACTCCGGCCGAGGGGAGTTGACGCGAGGGTAGGGATGGCAGCGAAGCGTATTCTGGTCGTCGAAGACAACCTGGACAATCGCCGCATCCTGGTTTACCGCCTGAAGCGGATCGGCGAGTTCGAGATCGTCGAGGCGAGCAACGGGGAAGAGGCGTTGGTGATCGTTCAGACGCCGCCGCCGCCTGACCTGATCTTCATGGACTTGAAGATGCCGGTGATGGACGGGTGGGAAGCGACCAAGAAGATACGCCAGCTCGAGTTCGGCAAGACCATCCCGATCATCGCTCTGACGGCCCAGGCGATGGCGGGGGACGAACAGAAGGCACTGGCGGCCGGGTGCGACGACTACCTGGCCAAGCCGATCGTCGACCTCAGTGTGGTGCGCACGAAGATGGAGCGTTTGCTGAACCGCGGCTAGTTAGCGAAGGTTTAGCCTGCTCATCCGGTGCGCAGGTGTCTACACGAGGTACGAACGATCCACAGGCCCGACGCGGCCTGACGCCCCCGAGCGTCGGGTCTGGTGCGGCCCGTGTGGTGGCGTGGATCGTCGCTGCGGCCGCCTGGGGCGTCGTAGCGGGGCGCGCCGGGCCGGTGCAGGCCCAAGGGGCGTGCGAAGCGCTGGGACGGGTGGTGCGGGTCGAACGGGTGGTGGGGGCCCTCTTTGGCGCCGTCGAGGCGTGCGGTGATGCGAATGGCGACGGCTCCGTCAGCGCCGCGGATGTCAGTGCCGCTGCCAGCGCCCCGGGTGCACCGACTCCGACCGTCAGTGCCACCGCGGCGGCGTCAACCGCGACGGCGAGTGTGACGCCGGCGGTGACGCCGACGGCGACGGCGAGCCACTCGGCAACGTTTGCTCCGACGGCGACCGCGACGGCGACGGCATCGGCGGGCGTCAGCCCGTCCCCGGACGAGACGGCGACGACGGGCCCGTCGCCGACGCCGAGCGTGACGCCGGCAGACAACGCGACCCCGACCGGCACGGTTACCGCCACGCCGACTGCGGTGGAAACGCCCACCGGGGCGGCCACCGCGTCAGCGACGCCGAGCGCGACGGCCGTGCCGACGGGGTCAGCCGTCCGCACCCCGTCTGAAGCCGCGACCGCGACTGTGACTGTGACGGTGACGGTGACCGGGACCCGGGTAGCGACTGTGACCAGGACCGGGACCAGGACGGCGACCGGCAGCAGGACCGCGACCGCAACCAGGACGGCGACCGGCGTAGTGACGGCGACCGCGACGAGGACGGCGACCCCGCTGTCATCGCCGACCGAAGCCGGCACGGCGGGGCCCACCTCGACGCGGACACGCACCGGAACGCGCACCGAGACGCCGACGCGCACCCCGACCCCGGTGACGACGGCGCGCCCGACCCGCACGCTGACGCCCACGGAGGTGCAGACCGTTGAGACCCCGGAGGGCACGGCCACCCCGACCGCCACGCGCACCGCCAGCGCCACCCGCAGCGCGACTGGGAGTCGGACCGCGACCGCGACCCGCACCGCGACGCCGTCGCGCACTGCCACCGGTGGCGTCGTGCCGCCCAGCCCAACCCGCACCATCAGTCCGAGCCCGACGCCCAGCCCGACGCGCAGCACGACCCGCACGCGAACCGCGACGGCGACGGCGCAGCCGTCCGGCTCGGTGCAGGCGACGGCGACTCGGACGGCGAGCCCGACGCGCAGCGCGACCATGACGCGAACGAGCTCGCCGACCCGCACCGGCCCGCCCGCGGCGACCGTAACACCCATGCCGACGTCGACCTGGACGCGCACGTCGACGCGCACGGCCAGCCCGACCCGGACGCCGACGCTGGCCCGCACCGCGACCGCCAGCAAGACCCCGCTCATTTCGCCGAC
Source organism: Binatia bacterium (assembly GCA_050735855.1). Lineage (GTDB taxonomy): Bacteria > Desulfobacterota > Binatia > HRBIN30 > CADEER01 > JBOHWA01. The sequence continues at coordinate 13,969 of JBOHWA010000449.1, read as the reverse complement.
GCCGGTGGCGACGAGCACCGCCTCCGCGACCCGCACGCGCACGGCGATCAACTCGCCTTCCAGCACCAGCACGGTCAGCGCGACGGTGACCGCGACGCCCACGGCGACCGCGTCGCGCACCGCAACCGCGACCGCCTCGGCCACCGCGATCGCGACCCCGACCCGCAGCCCCAGCGCCACGGCGACCATCACCGCGACCAGCACCGCGTCGGTTACCCGCACGCCGAGCCGCTCGCCGACGCTGATCGGCACGACGACCGCCACCCGCACGGTGACGGCGACCGGCACCGCGACCGGGACCCGCACGGGGACGCCGACGCGTACCGGTACGGCGACGGCGACCCGGACGCTCACCTGGACGCCGTCGCGAACGCCCACGCCAACCCGGACGCCGGTGCTGACGTCGACGGTGACGCCCACCTTCCGCACCATCGGCGGTGAGGTCACGGCGTTCGGCGTCGCCCGCGCCGACGGGCTGCCGGTCGCGTCGATCGGCCCGAACGATTTCGGCTATCCGACCTTCCTGCGCCCGGCGAGCGGCTTTCTGATCTATTTCGAGGCCAAGCCCGGCATCAGCGGCCGGCCGCTTGGCACGAAGACGTTCAACAGCGATTCGACCAATCCGGCCGTCCTGCCGGACTTCCAGATCGTCACCTCGCGGCCGCTTGGCAACGGCAGCGCCGTGGTGTGCGACGCCGGCGCCAGCCAGGTGGTGGGTGGCGTGCCGGCCGTCGCACCGCCGGTCTTCGGCGGCTCACAAGCGGTGAGCAACGCGATCAATGACCTGAGCTGCCGTTTCGATGTGCGCAGCGCGTCGACCGTCGCCTGTACCCGCGATCACTTCCAGGTCGACGGCTTCGTCTCGCCGGCGTCACGCATCCAGTTCTGCACCAACCCCGGGGTCGGCGCGGAGTTCGCCTTCCCGCTCGGCGATACGACGCTGACGGCCCGGGTGCTCGATAACATCGGTCAGCCGGGACCACCGGCCAACATCGTCATTCGCGTTCTGCCCCCCTGACCACGCCCCCGGATTCCTGGGCGCCGCCGGTCCGTCAGTGGACCGGCTTGTCTGCGTTCGCCGGCGGCACGGCCGCCTCGCCGTCGGTCACCCCATGGCGGCGTGCGAACTCGAGAATCGTCGAGCGCGCCAGCTTGCTCGGACGGAAACGGCCGTTCTCCCAGCGGTTGACGGTGCCGACGGTGATGCCCAGGGAATGGGCGAACTCTTCCTGCGTCATGCCCAATTGCCGTCGCAGGTGTCGGATGAAATCGCTCATATTGTCGTCCATGCCTCCGTCGCCTCCAAACCTTCGCGCCCACATGATGGCGAGCAGACAAGGCATCTGAGCAAGCGATATGCCACAGGGTTTCTCCAGGCGTACGACACTAGGGGTCGCAGAATTGTGTCAAAGCGATGGCATATGGCGCGCTCCGGCAGTCCCTACAGCGACGCTGGTGGCGCTGTGCGGCACGGTTTGACTTCGCTGGGAGGGATTGCGAAGGGTGCGCGCATGCCGCGCGCCCGACGTGCTGCGGTCGCCGTCGCGATCCTGGTCACGCTGACGAGTAGCCTTACGCCGGCGCCCATGGCCGCGCTGGACCTGTCCCCGCGCGGGGCGGCCGCGCCCGCCGGCCTCCCGTGGCCGCCGACTGGCTTCGCCCTCCAGGACGAACCGATCGAGCGACAGATCGGTCAGACGGCCAAGTCAGCCATCGCCGTCATGCGTCAATCCTTCAGGACGCTCGGATGGATGTTTGGCAAGGCGACCAACTGGTGGAGGAAATGGCTGCGCCAGGCGGCCCCGTATCTGGCGCTCGCCGTCGCTACCGCGCTGGCCGATACCGCGCTGCTCGATGCCTGGCGGCAGGAGGGCTTCCGCGCCCTCGCGACCTACATACCGATGATGCTCTATGTGTACGTACGCCTGCTGTTCTCGCGCGGCGTACGCCTGGTGCCGAAGCTGTTCCTGTTGGTCGCGCTGATCTACGGCGTGATCAGGAACGACCTGAATCCCGACGGCCACCTGGCCGCGGCGCGGCCGAAGGACTTCGCCAGGAGCGCCGAGGACTTCCTGCTGATCATCATCGCGACGCGCTACTTCGTCTATTCCTGCCCGGAGTACCTGGTCCAGGCGTACGCCGAGCGGGCGGTCATGTGGCGCCGACGGATGAGCGCACTCGCGCGCCGAGCCCGTTGAGCGCGTCGGGGCCGCGAGTCAGTCGACGATGCCGTCGCGAGCGCGCTGCGGCAGGTTGGCCGCGTCGTCGCCCTGCGGGCGGATGCTCTGCTGATCGAGGTCGACGCGCCAGAGGGCGACGCGGTGATTCGCCCCCTCGGTGTAGAGCAGCGTCACCTCGTATTCGGGCCCTTCCTTCTGCTTGGCGTCCCAGGTGAACTCGCCGACGTAGACGTCTTTCGCCTTCGCCTTGAGCGAATACCCCTTGATGAGATCGTCCAGCGTGTCTGCGCCGTCGGGCTTGAAGGTCTTCACCAGCGTCACCGCTTCCGGTCCGCGGTTCTGCCACTCCTCGGTCTCCTGCAACTGGGCGATGACGATCCAGGCGAAAAATAGGGTGAAGACGGCCAGGCCGCCCCAGCCGATGATCGCCGGCAGTACGCTTTCCTTCTTCTGCGGGGTGTCCGCCATGGTCTTATCCTTCTCTGCAAGTCAGGGGGCCGCCCGTAGCGAACGGCGAGGCGCGACGCAACCGCGGCGCGGGGCTCAGATCTGGCCCGGCGTCAGCGTCCCGCGGCCTTCGCGCCGTCCCTTGCGCAGAGCCGGGATGGCGCGGATGCGTTCGTCCGGGAGCAGATCCCAGAGAATGCCGCGCGGGCGGGGGTAGAGGCTGGGGGCGGCGACGACCTGGTCGGGCGTGATGAGGAAATCGACCGGGATGTCGTGCGCCCGCATGGTGATGCGATCGTCGACCAGCTGCAGCGGATGGATCGTGGTGACGATCGGGGTGTATTCGCGCACCTTGCCGGCGCGCCGCAGCAACGCGTATTCGAGGTCGGCCGCACCGCTGCCGCGTCCGACGCGCGCCCCCTGCCGGGAGACGGCGACCGAGCCCACGACCACCAGATCGATCGGATGCAGCTCGTGCGGGGCCACCGGCCGCCCCCAGCGCAGCGCGCTGCGCAAGCTGGCCGCCCGCCAGGGGCGGCTGCCCAGGCGGCTGGGGTCGATCTCGAGAAAGCAACGCTCGGCACGCAGGCCGGGGAGGGGCAGGTAGAGGATCTTGCCGTCGGCCAGCGCCGCGCGGCGCAGTGGCAACTGCGGGGCCGACAGGTCGCACTTCACCACCTTGGCGCGCTTCCAGATCGTCAGCTGACTGAGCAGGCGCGCGGCGCGCTCGGCGCCGACGAAGTTGGGCACGCGTCCCTGCGCGCCCGGGAAGCGTGCCACCCCGGCGGTGATCACCCGGGTCCATACCTTCTGGCGAATCGCGTCTTTCGTCATGCGCGCAGCTGATCGACGAGCACTGGCTTGGCTACTACACGCCTGCGTGGAGATCAATCTGCGACCGGTTCGCCGGCGGCGTCGTCGGCGTCGGTTCCCTCGTCGGGCTCGAGCGCCCCGTCGGCATCGTCAAGCCCGTCCGCCGTGGCCAGCGGCGGCGCGGCGAGAATGCGGCGGCAGACGGTGATGAAGCCGGTGTGCGCGATCATGCGATGGTCGGGACGAATGCTGAGGCCCTGGATGTGCCAGGTCCGCATCAGGGTCTCCATCGATTGCACGGCACCGAAGCCCGACAGGCGTGCCTGGTCGACGAACTGCTTCACCTGCATGACGGTCGGGACGTAGGCGACCAGCACGCCACCCGGACGCAGCGCCGCGGCGGCCGCCGGCAGCACCGCCCACGGCTCGGCCAGATCGAGCACCATGCGGTCGAGATCGCGCTCCTCGATGCCGTCGGCGATGTCGCGCAGCTTGATCGTCCAGTTGGGCGCCGCGCCGAAGAACTGCGCCACGTTGCCGCGCGCCATGTCGATGAACTCCGGACGCACCTCGTAGGAGATCACCTCGCCGGTCGGGCCGACGGCGCGCAGCATGGCGATAGTGAGCGCGCCGGGGCCGGTGCCGACCTCGAAGACGCGCATCCCCGGCCCGATGTCGCCCCACAGCAGGATCGGGCCGATGTCCTTGGGGTAGATGACCTGCGCCTTGCGCGGCAGGTTCGGGATCAGCGTCGCATAGGTCGGGCGCAGGATGATGAACGTCTCGCCACCGCTGTTGCGCACCTCGCGCCCTTCCGGCTGGCCGATCAGGTCGTCGGCGAGCAGGTAGCCACTGCGGATGTGCATGCGCGCGCCGGCGCGCAGGATGCGCATGTACTCGCGCTCCTTGCGGTCGATGAACAGCAGGGCGTCGCCGGCGGCGAGCAGGGCGCGGGACGACGTGGGATCATTCATGGATGTCGGAACCTGGGCGAACGGCGCGGTCGGGTGGGGTCAGAGGCGCGCGGCGGCGGCCTGGCGCCGTTCGCGCTTGGTGTCGGTCTCGCGCATGAGCCGGCAGAACCCGCACAACTCGCCGTACGCCGGCATGCCGCACCCGCTGCAGGTCTGCGGCGGCTCGTGGGTCGTCGGCTGCATGCCGGGCTGGGCGCGGTGCAGGAACTCCTGCACGAAGGTGAGCTTGCTGCCCGGGCTGGCGGCCTCGAGCCGGTTGAGCATGTCCTTGTAGAGCAGCTGCGTGGCCCCGGCGGCGTTCGGACATTCGTCGACGATGTAGTCGATGCCGCGGAAGAAGGAGTAGACCGCGGCCTCGTACTCGCTGATGCGGAACAGCGGCTTCACCTTGCGGACGAAGCGGTCGTGCGTCGGCTCGAGCACCGGGCGCTGGCGCGCCAGATGCTCCATCTGCCAGTGCAACACGTTGCCGAGCAGCCGCGCCGCCTCGTCGTCGAGGTTGTGGCCGGTGGCCAGCACCGGGAAGCCGCGGTCGACGGCGAGCTGGTCGAAGTAGTGGCGCTTCAGCGTGCCGCACGCCGAGCAGGCGGGGCGATGGGTGAAGTCGGTGATCTCCGGCACCGAGCGGCCCTCGTCCTTCAGCGGCACGGTGATCAGCGGCAGCCCGCGCGCGGTCGCAAAGGCGACGGTCTTCTCGGTCGAGATGTCGGAGTACGTGCCGATGCCGAGCGACAGGTGCAGCCCGGTGGTCTGGTAGCCGAGCGTGTGCAGCACATCCCACAGCGCCAGGCTGTCCTTGCCGCCGGAGACGGCGACCAGCACCGGCTCGTCGAGATGGAACATGCGCTCCTTCTCGACCGCGCGCTCGACCTGGCGCTGGAAGTAGAAGACGAAACAGTCGCGGCAGAAGCCGGCGTTGTGCTGGCGCAGCTGGACCTCGCCGGGCGCCTTGCAGCGGGTGCACTTCATCGCCATCACCCTCCCGAAATGACCGAGCGGACCTCGATCACGTCGTCCGCCTCGAGCATGCCGCTCTCCGGCACCAGCTCGTCGCCGCGGATCACCATCGCGGTGCCGGGCAGGAAGCCGAGGTCGCGCAACATGTCGCCCGCCCGCCGCCGGCCGGCGACCTCGAGCTGCTTGCGCTGGGGGAGAATCGTGATGTGCATCGGGAGCCGGAGGATAGGGGAGGGGGCTGCGGCAGTAAAGGGAGGGGCCCCACGTCACCTTGACTCGTCGGTATCGACCGGTTACTCCGCGCCCAAGGTACCGACGCGCGTGGAGTCTGACGAGAACGACCTCATCGCGGCCCGCCGCCTCAAGCTGGAGGCGTTGCGCGCCGCGGGCGCTGCGCCCTTCGCCAACGACTTCCGGCCCGACCACACCACCGTCGAGGTCGCCGCGGCTTTCGGCGAGTTGAGCAGCGAGCAGCTCGCGGCCGCGCCGCCCGCCCCGCTGCGCGTCGCCGGGCGGATGGTCGCCAAGCGCGACTTCGGCAAGGCGTCGTTCCTGCAGCTGCAGGACCGCGCCGGCCGCCTGCAGGCCTACGTCAAGCGCGACGGGCTCGGCGAGGAGGCCTTCGCGCGCTTCAAGCACGCCGATATCGGCGATATCGTCGGCGTCGTCGGCGTGCCGTTCCGCACCAGGACCAACGAGCTGACGCTCGAGGCGCGCGAGTTCCGCGTCCTGGCCAAGGCGCTGCGCCCGCTGCCGGAGAAGTGGCACGGGCTGACCGACGTCGAGGTGCGCTACCGCCAGCGCTACGTCGATCTGATCGGCAACGACGTGGCGCGCGAGACCTTCCGCCGCCGGGCGCAGATCATCCAGTTCGTGCGCACGTTCTTGACCCGGCGCGACTTCGTCGAGGTCGAGACGCCGATGATGCACCCGATTCCCGGCGGCGCCGCGGCCAAGCCGTTTGTCACGCACCACAACGCGCTCGACATGGACCTCTACCTGCGCATCTCGCCGGAGCTCTACCTGAAGCGCCTGCTGGTCGGCGGCTTCGAGCGCGTGTTCGAGGTCAATCGCGTCTTCCGCAACGAGGGCGTCTCGACCCGGCACAACCCGGAGTTCACGCTGCTCGAGTTCTACCAGGCGTACGCGACCTATGAAGACCTGATGGCGATGACCGAGGCGCTCTTCGTCGAACTGGCCGACGCGGTGGTCGGCGCGCGCCAGGTCAGCTACCTCGGCCACACCATCGATCTCTCGCCGCCGTTCCGCCGCGTCTCGATCCCCGAGTACGTCGCCGCGCGCTGCGCGCTGCCGCTCGACCGCGTGCGCGGGCTCGATCTGGCGGTGCTGCGACCGGCCGCCGATCAGGTCGGCGGCCCGCTGCGCAAGAACTACGGCAAGCTCTACGGCGCCGGCGCGGCCGGCTACCTGCTGCTCGATCTGTTCGAGCATCTGGCCGAGCCCGAGCTCATCCAACCGACCTTCGTCTACGAGTATCCGGTCGCGGTCTCGCCCCTGGCGCGCCGCAACGAGCGCGCGCCGGCCTTCGTCGATCGCTTCGAGCTCTTCGTCGCCGGGCAGGAGATGGCCAACGCGTTCTCCGAGCTCAACGATCCCGAGGACCAGCGCGGGCGCCTCGAGGCGCAGATGCAGCAGCGCGTCGCCGGCGACGAGGAAGCGCAGCCGATGGACGAGGACTTCCTGCGCGCCCTCGAGCACGGCATGCCGCCGGCGGCGGGCGAGGGGATCGGCATCGACCGCCTGGTGATGCTGCTGACCGATTCGGCCTCGATCCGCGACGTCATCCTCTTCCCGCACATGCGGCCCGAGCGATGACGCCGCCGCGCCGCAGCCCGCCCCGCCGCGGCCGGGCGGGCTGATGCCGTACGCGCTCTTCATCGGCCTGCGCTACCTGCGCGCCAAGCGCAGCGAGGGTTTCATCTCGCTGATCACCGGCATCGCCACCGCCGGCGTGGCGATCGGCGTGATGACGCTCAACGTCGTGCTGGCGGTGATGACCGGGTTCGAAGAGGACCTGCGCGATCGCATCCTCGCCTTCACGCCGCATGTGCTGGTCTCGAGCCACGGCGCCCCGCTGCCCAACGATCCCGAGGTGGCGGCACGCATCCGGCGCGTCGCCGGGGTGGTCGCCGCCTCGCCCTACGTCCAGGGGCAGGCGATGCTGGCCAGCGCCGACAACTTCGCCGGCGTCATGGTCCGCGGCGTCGAGCCGGTCGCCGGCGGCGTGATCGATTTCGCCCGCCACGTGCGCGACGGGAGCATCGAGGATCTGGCGACGCGCCACACGGTGCCGCGCGACGCGTCGGGCGCCCTGGTCGAGCTGCCGGGCATCATTCTCGGCAAGGAGCTGGCGCGCCAGCTCGGCGTGCGCCCCGGCGAGCCGGTCAGCCTGGTGTCGCCGGTCGGCGTCCCGACCGTGGTCGGCCTGGTACCGAAGGTGAAGCGGTTCGCGGTCACCGGGCTCTTCAACGCCGGCATGATCGAGTACGACAGCTCGTTGGCGTTCATCAACCTGCCCGACGCGCAACGCTTCTTCGACCTCGGCAGCAGCATCACCGGCGTCGAGGTGCGCGGCGCCGATTTCGATGACGCCGACCGCGTCGCCGCCGGGGTCGCCGCCGAGCTCACCTTTCCCTACCGGGTGCGCGACTGGAAGGAGATGAACCACAACCTGTTCTCCGCCATCTCCCTGGAGAAGACGGTGTACTTCATCGTCCTGTTGCTGATCGTGCTGGTGGCGGCGTTCAACATCGTCGCGACGCTGATCATGGTGGTGATGGAGAAGCGGCGCGACATCGCCATCCTCAAGTCGATGGGCGCGACGCGCGGCGGCATCGCGCAGATCTTCATCTACAAGGGGCTGGTCATCGGCGGGGTCGGGACGGTGGTCGGCAGCCTGGCCGGCTACGCGCTCTGTGCGGTGCTGCGCCGCTTCGAGTTCGTCGAGCTGCCCAAGGACGTCTTCTACGTCAACACCCTGCCGGTGAAGATCTATCCGGAATACTTCGCCCTGGTGCTCGGCGTGTCGCTGGCGATCGTGTTGATCGCCACGCTCTACCCGGCGCGCCAGGCGGCCCGCCTCGTGCCGGTGGACGCACTGCGGTATGACTGACGGGCCGCTGATCGTCGCCGAGCAGCTCTCGAAAGTGTACGGCGAGCGCCATCGCGTCGAGGTGCTGCGCGGCCTCGATCTGCGCGTCGCCGCCGGCGAGGCGCTGGTCATCGTCGGCCAGTCGGGCGTCGGCAAGAGCACCCTGCTGCACGTGCTCGGCGCCCTCGACCGTCCGAGCGCCGGCTCCGTGCACTTCGACGGCGTCGCCCTGGGCGGCCTCGGCGACCGCGAGCTGGCGGCGTTCCGCAACAAGGAGATCGGTTTCATCTTCCAGTTCCACCACCTGCTGCCCGACTTCACGGCGCTGGAGAACACCATGATGCCCGGCCTGATCCGCGGCCTGTCGCACGAGGCGGCGGCGGAGCAGGCGCGCGCCATGCTCGCCCAGGTGGGGCTCAGCCATCGGCTCGATCACAAGCCCGGGGAGCTCTCCGGTGGCGAACAGCAGCGCGTCGCCGTGGCCCGCGCCGTCGTGCTCTCGCCGCGCGCCGTGCTCGCCGATGAGCCGACCGGCAACCTCGATCCGGCGACCGCCGACGAGGTCCATGCCCTGTTGATGGAGCTCAACCGTACCCGCGGCATCACCTTCGTCATCGTCACCCACAACGAGCGCCTGGCGGCCCTGGCCGACCGCACCCTGCGCCTGCGCGACGGCCGCTTGCAGTAGCCGCCGAGCGGTGCCCGGGGGGATCCGGGCGCCGGGCGTCGAGCCGCACACGACACGCCGCGTCCGCAGCCATGGTTTACTGTCAGTCACCTGTTTGGTACGTCTCGCGCGTTTTGCCGAACAGGTATAGGGACGGCGTGCGAACGTTGCTGGTTGGTCTGGCGGTCGTGGGGCTCGCGCTCGCACCGCTGCGCGCCGCGGGGCAGGTGGCGTTGCCGCCCGCCGACGTGCGCGTCGACCGCGTGCTGATCGCCGGCAACCAGCGCGTCGAGGACGAAGCCATCCGCGTGCGCCTGACGGCGCAGCCGGGCGCGCGGTACAGCGAGAAGGCCGTCGATGCCGACGTGCGGGCGCTCTACAAGATGGGCTTCTTCGACGACGTCACCGTCACGTTCGACGAGGTCGACGGCCAATGGGTGCTGACCTACGAGGTGCACGAGCGGCCCTTCGTCCGCCAGGTCAAGATCGAGGGCAACAAGAAGCTCGACCGCGAGGAGTTGGAGGGGATGCTGCGCATCCGGCCCAACACCATCCTCGACCCGGCCAAGGCGCGCCAGGGCATCGACGAAGCCAAGGCGGCCTATGAGAAGAAGGGCTATCTGGACGCCGAGATCCGCCTCGAGACCACTCCGGTGGGCGAGAACGAGGTCGATGTCACGTTCGCCATCGACGAGAAGGACCCGATCCGCATCCACACCATCGAGATCGAGGGCAACAAGGAGTTCGACGACAGCGAGCTCGAGCGCATCATGCAGACGCGCGAGAGCGGCCTGCTGTCCTTCGTCACCGGCTCCGGCAACCTCGACCGCGAGGTGCTCAATACCGACGCCGAGCGCCTGACCGCCTTTTACTACGAGAACGGCTACATCGACGTGCGCGTCGACGAGCCCAAGATCGACCGCGACGAGGAGGGCCTGAAGGTCACCTTCAAGCTCGACGAGGGCCAGCAGTACAAGTTCGGCACCATCAACGTCGTCGGCGAGACGCTGCCGCTGATCGAGGGCGAGGAAGCCCTGGTCATGCAGGCGCAGCAGGGCGAGACCTTCCAGCCGAGCAAGCTGCGCGAGGACATCAACGAGGTCTCGCAGGACTACGGCGACCTCGGCTATGCCTTCGTCAACGTCACCCCCGAGACCGACATCAACCCCACCGAGAAGGTGGTCAACGTCAACTACCGGGTGACCCGCGGTCCCGAGGTCTACATCGACCGCATCGAGATCAGCGGCAACACCAAGACGCTCGACAGCGTCATCCGCCGCGAGCTCGAGCTGCAGGAGCAGCAGCGTTTCTCCGGCTCGCAGTTGCGCCGCAGTCAGGACCGGCTCAAGCGGCTCGGGTTCTTCGAGGACGTCAACATCACGACCCGCAAGGCCGACGCCGACGACAAGCTCGACGTCATCGTCGACGTGCGCGAGGGCAACACCGGCGCCTTCTCCGCCGGCGCCGGCATCAGCTCGGGTGAGTCGTTCCTGTTCAATGTCCGTCTCTCCGAGGCGAACCTGTTCGGCCGCGGCCAGGCGGTCGTCTTCAACGCCGACTTCGGCTCCATCCGCCGCAACATCAGCCTGAACTTCACCGAGCCCTACTTCCTCGGCACCCAGCTCACCGTCGGCCTCGACGCGTTCAACTGGCAGCTCGATTTCGACGAGTTCACCCGCGGCGGCACCGGCGGCGGCATCCGCACGCTCTATCCGTTCCCCGCTCTCGGTCTCGAGGTCATCCGCCTCGGACCGCTCGGCCAGTTCTCCCTGCTCGATACCCGCATCGGCCTCGAGTATCGCATCGAGAACGCCGAGATCAGCGACGTCAGCCGCGGCGCCGCTTCGGTCATCAAGGCCGAGGCCGGCACCAGCCTGACCAGCTCGATCATCCCGCGCATCTTCCGCGACACGCGCAACAATCTGATCGACCCGACGTCCGGTTCGTTCCAGGATCTGTCGATCGAGATCGCCGGTCTCGGCGGCGACAGCGACTACATCAACGCCCAGGCGCGCACGCGCTGGTACATCCCGGTGTATGAAGTGCCCAAGTTCGGCACCCTCGTCTTCGGCACCGGCATGACGCTCGGCTACGGCTTCGGCTACGGCGACGCGACCGAGCTGCCGCTGTTCGAGCGCTACTTTCCCGGCGGCATCAACTCGGTGCGCGGCTTCGAGGTGCGGTCGCTCGGCCCGCGCAACGACGTGTTCGAGCAGGGCAAAGGCAAGGACGAGAACTGCGACCTGGGCCCCAATTCCTGTGCCCGCCTGTTCCGCCGCGACGTCATCGGCGGCAGCCAGCAGCTCATCTTCAACAACGAGATCATCTTCCCGATCGTCCAGTCGCTCGGTCTGAAGGGCGTCGTCTTCTGCGACGCCGGCAACGCCTTCCTCGCCTCGGAGGGGATCCGCATCGACGACATGCGGGTCTCGGTGGGCGGCGGCATTCGCTGGCTCTCGCCGATCGGCCCGCTGCGGATCGAGATCGGCTTCCCGCTCAACGACCAGACCGGCGACCAGGTCCAGACGGTGCAGTTTTCTTTTGGCGGTCCGCCGTGACACACATTGACGGAGGAGGAATCGCGATGACAGTCTTCAAGACTCTGGCGGTGGCGCTGGTCCTGACCACCGCCGCCGGGGCTGTAGCCCAGCAACTGAAGGTCGGCTACGTCGACCTGCAACGCGCCCTGAACGAATCGACCGCCGGCGCCTCGGCGAAGGAGCGCTTCAAGGCGCAGGTCGAGAAGCTGCAGGGCGATCTGAAGAAGAAGAAGGACCAGCTCGACGCCCTCAAGGAACAGCTCGAGAAGAAGGCGTCGGTGATGAAGGAGGAGGAGGCGCGCAACCTGCAGAAGGACTACGAGCGCAAGGCGCGCGACTTCGAGCGCAGCTACAAGGACTCGCAGGCCGAGCTGCAGCAGAAGGACAACGAGCTGACCATCGAGCTGCTCAAGGAGCTGCAGGGCGTGATCGAGGCGTTCGGCAAGGAGAACAACTACAGCATCATCCTCGAGCAATCGAGCAGCAGCGTGCTGTACGGCGCCGCGGAGCTCGACCTGACCGAGCAGATCATCGCGCGCTACAACGCCCGGCGCTGACGGCGGCCCGTCGACCGCGATGAGCGGCGCCCGCATCCATCCCACGGCGGTGGTGGCCCCGACGGCCGAGCTGGCCGCCGACGTCTCCATCGGCGCGTACTCGATCGTCGGCGCGCGCGTGCGCCTCGGCGCCGCGACGGTGGTCGGCCCGCATGTGGTCATCGACGGTCGCACGACCATCGGCGCGCGCAATCAGATCTTCCCGTTCGCGTCGATCGGCACCGAGCCGCAGGACCTCAAGTTCCACGGCGAGGACAGCGAGCTGGTCATCGGCGACGACAACCGCATCCGCGAGTTCTGCACGCTGCAGCCGGGCACCGAGGGCGGCGGCATGCTGACCCGCGTCGGCAGCGGCAACCTGCTGATGAACTACGCGCACATCGCCCACGACTGCGTGCTCGGCGATCACGTCATCGTCGCCAACGGCGTGCAGCTCGGCGGCCATGTGGTGATCGAGGACGCGGTCGTGCTCGGCGCCCTGGCCGGCATCCACCAGTTCGTCCGCCTCGGTGAATCGGCCCTGATCGGCGCCGGCTCGATGGTGTCGCAGGACGTCGCGCCGTTCTGCAACGCCACCGGCGACCGCGCCACGCTGCATGGCCTCAACGCCCTCGGCCTGAAGCGCCGCGGCATCGGCGCCGAGGCGCAGCAGGCGATCAAGCGCGCCTACAAAGTGATGTTCCAGAGCGGCCTGCGCGTCGGCGACGCCGTCGCCCGCATCCGCGCCGAAATCCCCGGCGTCGACGAGGTCGAGCGCTTCGTCAGCTTCATCGAACGCTCGGAGCGCGGCGTCGTCCGCTGAGACGCAGCGGCGGTGGGCGGCCGAGGAACGGAGAAGGCAACAACGGATTGAGCGGATCAAACGGATTTCCGAGTCAGAATCAGATCAGAATCAGGGTCTGAGTCTGAAAATCCGTGTAATCCGTTTAATCCCCTGTCTGCTTGCTTGAATCCGTGTTCGGCTGCTCGGATTCCAAAAGGGTCGCCCGCCAGGGATCCCCTTCCCCCGTCCGGCGAACGGCGATACATGGAAGGGCTCGTGTATGGAGCGCATCGGCCTGATCGCTGGCAACGGGACCTTCCCCTTGCTCTTCGCCCGTACGGCACGCGCGGCCGGGTTGCAGGTCATCGCCGTGGCGCACGAAGGCGAGACGGTGGCCGGGCTGGCAGCGGCCGTCGACCACCTCACCTGGATCAAGGTCGGCCAGCTCGACACCATCGTGCGCACCTTCCAGGCGCACGGCGTGCGCCGGGCGGTGATGGCGGGCGGCATCCACAAGGCGGCGCTGCTCGAGCATTTCGCGCCGGACGAGCGCGGCATGCGCTTTCTGCAGACGCTGACGCAATGGAGCGACGATGCGCTGCTGCGCGGCGTCGCCGCCGAGCTCGAAGGCGAGGGCATCGCGGTGGTCGAGTCGACCCTCTTCCTCGGCTCGCTGCTCACCCCGGAAGGCGCGCTGACGGCGCGCCAGCCGGACGAGGCGCAGTGGCAGGACGTGCGCTACGGGCTCGCCGTCGCCAAGGGCATCGGCGCCTTCGACATCGGCCAGACGGTGGTGGTCAAGTCGCGCATGGTGCTGGCGGTCGAGGCGGTCGAGGGCACCGACGCCGCCCTGCGCCGCGGCGGCGCCCTGGCGCGCGGCGGCGCGGTGGTGGTCAAGGTGAGCAAGCCGGGGCAGGATCTGCGCTTCGACGTGCCGGCGGTCGGCCCGGCGACGGTCG
>JBOHWA010000448.1:0-1658 GCA_050735855.1 Binatia bacterium | reverse complement strand
GCCACCGCCAGATGGGTCACCGACCGTGACGCTGACGTGGTCCGGCATGGTCGACCTCGACATCTACGTCACCGGCCAGGATGGTGAGCCGCTGTACGTCGGTGACCACCCGACGCGGGCTGGCGTGCGTCTCACCGGCGACGCGCACTGTACGGCGCTGGCCGCTGGGGCTCCCAAGGTCGAGCAGGCGCGCCTCACGGCGCTGCGGCCGGGGCGCTACATGGTCGGAATCGACTACGTCGACTCCTGCGGCAGCGGCTACGACGTGGTGCCCTTCCGCGTTACCATCGACGGCATCGGGCAGCGCCGCGCCATCGAGGGCATGGTGCAGCCCAACACGGTCCACGTCGTGTGGTTCGACTACGCACCGCGCCCTGAGCCCGTCGATCGCCCCGTTCTGGGCTTCGCACGTTGAGCGCCGCGACGGCCGTGGGCCGACCGGCGGTGGACCGAACAGTCGCGGGACGCTGGCGAGGGTGGTACGCCTACGCGCCATGCAATTCGTCCGCCTCGGCCTGATCGGCGCCGGCATGATCGGCCATGCGCACGCCGCCGTGCTGCGCGGCCTGGCCGGCGTGTGGCCGGAGCGTGTCACACTCGCCGCGGTGGCAGATCCGGACGAGCGGGCGCGCACGCGCTGCCAGCATGTGCACGGGATCGCGGACGCGTATGCCGATCCGCGCGCGCTGCTCGATGACCCCGCCATCGACGCGGTCTTCATCTGCACGCCGACCGCCTTCCACTCCGACCTGGTGCATGCCGCCGCCGCGGCGGGCAAGCACATCTTCTGCGAGAAACCGGTGGCGATGTCATACGCCGAGGGGCTGGACATGCTGGCCGCCGTGCGGCGCGCCGGGGTCAAGGCACAGGTCGGCCTGGTGCTGCGCTTCTCGGCCGTCTACACCGTCATGCGCGAGCTGCTGCGCACGCCGCACGCCGGCGCGCCGGTGGCGGTGGTCTTCCGCGACGACCAGTGCTTCCCGATCCGCGGCCTGCACCACACCGCGTGGCGCAAGGATCGCCGCCTGACCGCCGGTGGCACGCTGATCGAGCACGGTGTGCACGACCTCGATCTGCTCACCTGGTTCTTCGGCCCGGTGGCGCGCCTGCGAGCCTGGCAGCAGAACCGCGCCGGCAACCCGGGCGTCGAGGACTACATGGCGATCGAGCTCGAGTTCGCCAGCGGCCTGCGCGCCCAGCTGGTCAACCTCTGGCACGACATGGCGGCGCGCGCCTCGAACCGCCGCCTGGAGATCTTCTGTCAACGCGGCTTCGTCGCCAGCGAGCACGACATGCTGGGCGACATCACCCTGCAGCTCGGCGACGGCGCGGCCACGCAGCTTGGCGCAAGCGAGGTGCTGGCGCGCTACGAGACGCTGCTCGGGCGCCCCGACGCCATCTTCCGCGACTGGTACGGCATCCCGTACCTGCTGCAGGATCTGCAGTTCGTCGAGGCGCTGCTGGAGGATCGCGCTCCGGCTCCGAGCTTGGAAGAGGGGCTGGCCGCGCAGTATCTCGCCGAGGCGGCCTATCGCGCGGCGGCGACCGGGGAAGAGGTCGATATCTGACGCCCCCCCGCCCCGCCCCCGGCGCCGAGGGACCGGCGCCCTCCAGGGGGATGCACGGCGCGCGGGGCGGCGACGCGCGGGCGGCGGGCG
>JBOHWA010000447.1:0-1593 GCA_050735855.1 Binatia bacterium | reverse complement strand
CGATCGGGCCTTTGCCCGATCGCCGACCTGATCTCCGCGACACCCACCGAGAGGAACGCCGCATGAGCCTGTTCCCGCGCCCGCTGCCGGCGCTCGAGCCCTACACCGAAGCGTTCTGGCGCGGCTGCCGCGCCGGGCGCCTGGCCTTCACCCGCTGCGTCCCCTGCAACTGGTTCATCCATCCGTCGCGCCCGATCTGTCCGCGCTGCCGCGGTCGCAGCCTGGAGGAGGTCGAGGTCAGCGGCCGCGCCCGCCTGCACAGCTTCACGATCAACCACCAGCGCTGGTTTCCCGGCCAACCGGTGCCCTACGCGATCGGCCTGGTCGAGCTGGTCGAGCAGGCCGGCCTGCGCCTGACGACCAATATCGTCAACTGCCCACTCGACAAACTGGTGATCGGCATGCCGCTGCGCGTCGTCTTCGAGGTGCTCAACGACGACATCGCGCTGCCGCTGTTCGAACCGGCGGAGGCCGCATGAGCGACAAGCCGGAACGACGCGCCATCCTGTCGGGCGTCGGCCAGTCGGCGATCGGCCGCCGCCTGTTCCGCACCGACCTCGATCTGACCTGCGAGGCCGCGCTCGAGGCGATCGCCGACGCCGGCCTGCGGCCGGACGACATCGATGGCATCGCCTGCTATCCGGGCCCGATCGCGGCGCCGGGGGGCTTCGCCGGCCCGGGCGTCTACGAGGTGCAGGAGTGCCTCGGCATCGATCTGAAGTGGCACCTGTCCGGCGCCGAGGGCGCCGCGCAGATCTCCCCGATCATTCACGCCATGTTGGCGGTGGCGGGCGGGCTCTGTCGGCACGCCCTGGTCTACCGCACGGTGACCGAAGCGACGGCAGCGGCCGACACCGGCCGGCTCGGCATCGGCGCGGGGTCGCACGAGATGCGCGGCTTCACCGCCTTCCTCATTCCCTTCGGCGCCATGTCGGCGGCCAACTGGCTGGCGCTCTATGCGCGCCGCCACATGTACGAGTTCGGCACGACGCGCGAGCACCTCGGTCTCATCGCCACCACGGCGCGCCGCCATGCGGCCTTCAACCCGAAGGCGATCTATCGCGAGCCGCTCGGCATGGACCAGTACCTGGCAGGCCGCCTGATCAGCGAGCCGTTCTGCCTCTACGACTGCGACGTGCCGGCCGACGGCTCGACCGCGGTCATCGTCTCGTCGCACGAGGCGGCGCGCGACCTGCCGCACGCGGCGGTGCGCTTCGAGGCGGTGGGCACCGCGCTCTCGGCCCGGCCGTCGTGGGATCAGTGGGGCGACATCACCACCATGGCGGCGCGCGACGCCGCGGCGCACATGTGGTCGCGCACCGACCTGCGCCCGGCCGACGTCGATACGGCACAGCTCTACGACGGCTTCTCGTTCCTCACCCTGGTCTGGCTCGAGGCGCTCGGCTTCTGCAACCAGGGCGAGAGCGGGCCGTTCATCGAGAACGGCCGCATCGGCCTCGGCGGGGCGCTGCCGCTCAACACCTGGGGCGGTCAGCTCTCCGGCGGCCGCCTGCACGGCTTCGGCTTCGTCGCCGAAGCCTGTCGCCAGCTGCGCGGCGAGTGCCGTGAGCGCCAGGTGCCGGACTGCGAGGT
>JBOHWA010000446.1:0-5819 GCA_050735855.1 Binatia bacterium | reverse complement strand
CGCCGCCGCCGGCGAGCGCCCGGGCGCGCAGCGACAGGCCGCGGTCGTCGCGGCTGAGCGCGCTCTGGCGATAGTGGATCGCCAGCTCGGTGAGCAGCTCGCCGGCCTTGGCCTGGACCACCCCGAGCGAGGCGAGCAGCGGCATGATGCGGTTGCGCAGGTGCTGCGCCGCCGGCGCGCGCAGCGTGCCGAGGCGGGTCATGGCGCCGGCGTTGCGCAACACCTCGTCGCCGACGGCGCTGCGCTCGGCGCTGTAGCTGTCGAGCAGGACGTCGGCGCGGCCGCGCCTGGACACCACCAGGCCGAGCTTCCAGGCCAGGTTGAAGGCGTCCTGCATGCCGGTGTTCATGCCCTGCCCGCCCGCCGGGCTGTGGACGTGCGCCGCGTCGCCGGCGAGCAGCACGCGGCCGAAGCGGTAGTGGTCGACCTTGCGCTCGTTGATACGAAAGCCGGCGAGCCAGATCGGATCGCGCAGCGCCAGCCCGCCGGGACCGCGGCGATCGACCAGGGCCTGCACCTCCGCCAGCGTGGGATCCGCGGGTCGGTCGCTGGCGGCGGAGGGGCCGACGTCGGCGATGATCCGGTAGCGCTGTGGACCGATCGGGAAGAAGGCCAGGATGCCGTCGGCGTGGAGCTCGAGGCGCAGCTCGTCGGCCGGAAGGTCCCCGTCGACATGCAGGTCGGCGAGGATCCAGTCGTTGGGCTCGGCGGCGCCGGCGAAGTCGATGCCCAGGCCATGCCGCACCGTGCTGTGCGCGCCGTCGCAGCCGATGAGCCAGTCGGCGCGCAGGGTTTCGCCGGCGCCGTCAACGGCGCGCACGCGCGCCCGCACGCCCTCGTCATCGGCGGCGAAGTCCACCAGCTCGACGCGCCGCTCCACCTTCACCCCGAGCTGGGCCAGATGCGCCTCGAGCAGCCGTTCGGTCTCGCTCTGCGGGATCATCAGGGCGAACCGGTAGGGGCTCGCGATGCCGGTGACGTTGAGACGGGCGAGCTGGCGCCCCTCGGCGTGGATCTGCGCGCCGATCGCGCGGATGCCGGCGCGCAGAAACGGCTCGACCGCCCCGGCGGTGCCGAGCAGCTCGAGCGACCGCGGCCACAGCACCAGTGCCTTCGACTTGTCGGTGCGCTCCGCGGCGCGCTCGACGATACAGCAGCGCACGCCGTGGCGGACCAGTTCCGCCGCCATGGTCAAGCCGACCGGCCCGGCCCCCACCACCAACGCGTCGACGGCGCGATCCCTCATCGCAGTCGCCATCCGAACAAGAGGTCGCGCACCGTGTCGTATCCCTTCCGCGGTACCGCCCACTGCCGACCGCAACCGCCTGGATAGCATGCGCGGTCGACCAAGCCCACCGCGGTTCAGCCGAGCGCCGGCGCACCCCTGCGGCCGCAGCGCGGTTGACAATGCCGCCAACGGCACGTCTGCTGGCCGCTATGATGGGCACCGCGCGGCGCGCGATCGCCGTTCCCACGCGGGGGCTGGTCGGGCTGCTGGCGATCACCGTGGCCGCCAGCCGTGCGGTCGCCGCGCTGCCGGACGCGCCGCCGAACTTCGTCGTCATCGTCGTCGACACGCTGCGCGCCGACCGTCTCGGAGCCTATGGCAGCGCGCGCGGCCTGACACCGTTCCTCGACCGCCTGGCGGCGCTCGGCACGGTGTTCACCGCCGCCTATGCGCCGAGCTCGTGGACCTGCCCGTCGATCGCCTCGTTGTTCACCTCGCGTCAGCCGGCGCAGCACGGCGTGACCGGCCTGGCATCGGTGCTGGCGCCGTCCGAGGTCACCCTCGCCGAACGCCTCGCCAGCGCCGGCTACGCTGCCGCTGGCCTCAGCGCCAACTTCCGCCTCGCCGCCGCCAAAGGCTACAGCCAGGGCTTCGCCTTCTGGGGTGTCTACGAACCGCGCCCCGGCGAAGGCCGCAAGGCGCGCGGCAGCGCGCTGCGCGCCGACGTCGACGGCTGGCTGCAGACCAGCTGGATGGCGGCACGGCGCCCCGCCCTGCTCTATCTCCAGTACCTCGAACCGCACGCCCCGTACGAAGCGCCGGCGCCGCTGCGCGAGCGCTTCGCGCCGGGACCCGCGGCCGCGGCGGCGGCGGCAAACGACAGGCTGCTCGCCGCGGGCCCGCTCGGCGAGGGCCTGACCGCCGCCGACCGGGAGCAGCTCGCCGCGCTCTACGACGCCGAAGTGGCGGCGGCCGACGAGGAGATCCGCCTGCTGTTCGAGCGCCTGGCGGCGATCGGCTTCCTCGACAACGCGGTCGTCGTCGTCACCGCCGACCACGGCGAGGAGTTCGGCGAGCACGGCCGCGTGCTGCACGGTTCGACGCTCTACGAGCCGGCGATCCGCGTGCCGCTGCTGGTCAGCGGCAGCGGCATCGCCGCCGGCCGCGTGGTGCCCGAGCCCGTCTCGCTGATCGACGTCGCGCCGACGCTGAGCGCCCTGGCGGGCCTGCCCCCGGCGCCCACCTTCATGGGCCGCTCCCTGGTCGCCGCGCTGGCGGCCGGCGACCCCCCGTCGCGCCACGCGCCGGCCGCACCGGTGGTGAGCGAATTGCAGCCCACCGGCGAAGGCATCGATGCACGCCTGCACGACGCCGCGGTGGTCGGCGGCAGCCGCAAGCTGCTGCGCCGTGTCGGCGGTGGCATCGAGCCCTACGACCTGGCGGGCGACCCGACCGAGTCGCGGCCGCAGACGGCAGAGGCGTGGCCCGAGCTCGTCGCCGCGCTGGCGCGCGTGCCCGTCGCCCCGGCCCCGGCCGCCGCGCCGCTCGACCAGGCGACACAGGAGCGGCTGCGCGCCCTCGGGTACCGGCCGTGATCGGGCACCGGCCGAAGCGCCCGCGGCCGTCGTTGTTGGCTTCCCTTTGCGCCACGGCTTCTATAGCTTCAATCGATCGCGGGGGCGGCGCGACCGGACCGACCGATGGGCGCTCGGGCAGGCGCCTGCAGCAATTCAACCACGTGGGGTGTGTAGTGAGTGCGCAGCAGACGGCGGTGCAAGGATCGAGACGATTCGCGGGGCAGTGGCGGGCAGCGCTGATCGCAGTGGCGCTGGCGCTCGGCAGCACGGCGGCGCGGGCGCATGACGTCGCCGCCGACCTCTCGGTGTGGGGCAACTTCGGCACCGACACCGCGCGCTGCCAGCGCAGCCTCGGGCGCGCCGCGGCGCTGTGCGCCGGGCGCGTGCTGACGGCGCGCAGCAACTGCCTGGCCGACCAGGTCGCCGGCGAGGCGTGCGACCAGAGCACCGTCGAAGCGCGCATCCAGGCGGCGCGCAGCCGCGCCGTCGCCATGGTGGCGCGCGACTGCACGGCGCCGCAGCTGCAGACCCTGCGCTACATCGACCTGAGCGACGCGCAGCAGGACGTCGTCGCGCTGTGCCGCGCGGTCGACACCGCCGCCACCACCGCCACCTACGGTCCGGTCATGTTCGGCGGCACCGTCTCCGCCGTCGAGGACGACAGCGAGCGCCTCTGCCTCGAGACCACCGGGCGCGCCACCACCAAGCTGCTGCGCTTCGCCATGCGCGCCCGCCAGGCGGCGCTCGACGAGATCGCCGCCACCAACCTGCCGCTGGCCGGCAAGACCCGCCTGCTCGAGCGCAGCCGGCGCGTCATCGAGCGCGCCACCGAGCTGCTGCAGGCGCGCATCGTCGCCGCCTGCCCGGGGACGACGTTCAGCGAGATCTACGGCCGACCGGTCGACACCTTCCTGGCCCGCCTCGCCGGCCGCGCCGACTGCCTGGGCGAGTCGATGTACGTGCAGAACGCCGTCCTCTGCCCCGCCGGCGAGTGCGGCGACGGCATGCAGACCGGCAGCGAGGAATGCGACGACGGCAACTCGTACGACGGCGACGCCTGCCGCAACGACTGCGTGAAGACCAACTGCGACCTCTTCCCCACCACCTACGACCTGATCCAGAAGGCGATCTTCGAGAACCACGGCTGCACCAGCCTGCTGTGCCACGACGCCACCGGCGCCGGCGGCCTCGACCTGCGCGCCGGTGGCTCGCACGAGCACCTGGTCGACGTCGAGTCGACCACCGTGCCGGGCACCAAACGCCTCGACCCGGGCAGCAAGGACACCAGCCTGCTGTGGCTCAACCTGGCGGCGCGCACCCTGCCCGATCAATTCACCGCCCCGCTGCGCGGCATGCCGCTGGGCTTCGACCCGATCAGCGCCGACGAGCTCGAAGCGCTGCGCCTGTGGATCGAAACCGGCGGCGCCTCGCGCACCGCCAACCTGCCGGCCGCGGCGCAGCTGCTCGACGCCTGCGTCCCCGAGCCGGTCCCGAACGAGATTGAACCGCTGCCGCCGCCGGCCCCCGGCACCGGCATCCAGCTGCACATGCCGGTGTGGACGATGCCGGCGCAGAGCGAGACCGAGGTCTGCTTCGCCAGCTACTACGACGTCAGCGACCAGATCCCGACCGCCCTGCTGACCCCCGACGGCAAGTCGTTCCGCTACAAGAGCGTCGAGATCCGCCAGGACCCGCTCAGCCACCATCTGATCGTGGACGTCTACAAGGGCGTGGAAGGCCCCGACGACCCGGCCTGGGGCGCCTACTCGTGCAAGGGCGGCGCGCTGGCGGGCACCGCCTGCGATCCACTCGAGCTCGGCGTCTGCGGCGACGGCGAGTGCGCCACCGATGCCGACGCCAACGCCATCGCCTGCATCGGCTTCGGCCCGACCACCGGCTTCGGCACGCTGGGCAGTGGCGGCCTGGCCTTCGCGCAGGAGACCACGGCGTTCTTCCGCTTCCCGAACAAGGTCTACGACGAGCTGCCGGTGCGCGGCGTGATCCTGTGGAACTCGCACGCGTTCAACCTGACGCGGCAGGACGGGACGCTCGAAGCGTGGGCCAACATCCTGTTCCCAGCCGCCAACGACCAGGAGTTCGTGCAGAAGCAGATCTTCGACGCCAGCAAGATCTTCTGGAGAGCCTTCCCGCCCATCCCGAATCCCGTCGAGTTGGCACCGTTTGATGAGATGGAGATCTGCAACCTGCACACGTTCAAGCCGCAGGCCAACAGCCTGATGGAGGGCGGTTCGCAGTTGCGTCCGGGCGAGACGGCTCATCTCTTCGAGCTCAGCGGCCACATGCACGGGCACGGCACGCGCTTCCAGATCCTGCGCGGCGCCTTCACATGCAGCGGCGGGCCCAACGCCGGCCTCGCCTGCTCGCCATTCGAGCCGCAGATGTGCCCTGCCGCGGCCTGCATCGACGCCGGCGGGCGCGAGCCCGACGACGCCCTGCTCTACACCAATTTCATCTACAACGACCCAGTGGTGCTGCGCTTCGACGACCCGATCCTGATCTCGGGCTCGGCCCCGGTCGCCGATCGCACGCTGACCTACTGCGCCCACTACGACAACGGCACGGCGCCGCCCTTCGGGAAGGTGAAGCGGCGCTCGACCTCTCCGCCGGGCGGCCAGCTGTTCGGCGCCCTGACCATCGGTGGGCCGTGCGCGGAGAGCAAGACGCGCTGCATCGGCGGGCCGCAGCACAACCAGTTGTGCAACGGCGACAACGCTGTGTGCGACTCGAGCGCCGGGGCCGGCGACGGCGACTGCGACGCCTGCCCGCTGACCGGTGGCTTCCGCACCCAGGACGAGATGTTCATCCTGTTCGGCAACTTCTGGGTGACCACGGACTGAGGAGCGGATCGTTGGGCGTTGCGCGTTCAGCGTTGCGCGAGGCGTGATTGTCCGCCGCGGACGAGCCCTCGGTCGACGTCGCCGTGGTCGGCGGCGGCCTCGCCGGGCTGAGCGCGGCGCGGGCGCTGGCGCGCGCCGGGCGCTCGGTGGTGGTGC
>JBOHWA010000445.1:0-3235 GCA_050735855.1 Binatia bacterium | reverse complement strand
GCACTCGGCCGCGCCGGACGCCGAGGCGGAGCATGTGGATCTGCTCTCGACCCAGTTCGCGGCGCAGATCGGCAGCATGCGCATCTACGTCCAGGCCCACCGTCCCGGCATCGTGCTGGCGGTGCTGCTCCTCCTCGCCCTGGCCGTGGCGATGTACTGGGCGCGGGCCCGCAGCGCTACCGACGTGGCAGGTGGCACCCCCCTGCCCGAATCCGTTGCACGTATCTATCGCGCACCGCTGGCGACCGCGCTCATCTTCGCGGTCGTCTGCACCCGTCCACTGCGTCCGGACCCGCCGCTGGCGATCCAGCAGATCACCCTGCTGATCCTGCTGTGGGGCACGTTGGTGCTGCTCAGGCCGCTGCTCGATCGCCGTCTGGCGCCCACCCTCTACGCTCTGGCTGCGATCCTCGTCGTCGACATCGGGCGCCAGCGGCTGTTGGCGACACCCGCCGCCGAGCAAGTGGTCCTGTTACTGGAAACGAGTGCGGCATCCGTGCTGCTCCTCCTCGGCGCCGGCCAGCTGCGCACCGCCGAGGGCCCGCTCGTGCGGGAGCTGCCCTGGCTGCGCGCCGCCGGAAGCGCGCTGCTTCGCCTCGCCGCCCTGGCGACGATGGCCGCGGCGATCGCGGCGGCGCTCGGCTACCTCAATCTGGCGGACCTGGTCGGCAGCGGCAGTCTCTTCGTCGTCTTCATCAGCATCGGCCTGCTGAGCGTCCGCGTCGCCGTAGCCGGCGTGATCGGCCTCGCCCTGCTCAAGAGTCCACTGGCGCGGCTGCACACGGTGCAGCGCGGCGGCGCGCGCATCGAGCGGGCGATCGGACGGGCGCTCGACCTTGCCCTGGTGGCGTTCTGGATTCTCATGACGCTGCAGGTCTTCGAAGTCCAGGCCCCGGTCGCGGCGGCCCTGCAGAGTGCGCTCGGCGCCAGCCTGTATATCGGCGATCTGAACGTGCCGATCGGCAGGATATTCAACTTCGCCGCCGTGGTCGTCGGCGCCTGGATCATCTCGCGCGTCGTCGTCTTCGCCCTCGAGGAGGACGTCTATCCGCGCCTCCAGCTGCCGCGCGGTGTGCCCTACGCCCTGTCGAGCCTGATCCGCTACGGGCTGCTGCTGCTGGGCTTCTTCCTGGCCCTCGGGACGGTGGGCCTCGACCTCACCAAGGTCACCATCCTGGTCAGCGCCTTCGGCCTTGGCATCGGCTTCGGGCTGCAGCAGATCGTCAACAACTTCGTCTCCGGCCTGATCCTGCTCTTCGAGCGCCCGGTCCAGGTCGGCGACTCGGTGCAGCTCGCCGATCTGATCGGCGAGGTGACCCGCATCGGCATCCGCTCGAGCACCATCCGCACCCTCGAGGGCGCCGAGGTCGTCGTGCCGAATTCCAGCGTGCTCGAGGAGAAGGTCACCAACTGGACGCTCTCCGACCGCAAGCGGCGGGTCGACCTCAGCGTCGGCGTCACCTACGGCACCGACGCGGCACGCATGATCGCCCTGCTCGTCGACGTGGCGCGCGGGATCCCCGCCGTCGTCGACGACCCCCCGCCGGAGGCATTTTTCATCGGCTTCGGCGACAGCTCGCTCGACTTCCAGATCCGGGTGTGGACCGTACAGCCGAAATGGGCGCGCCTGCGCAGCGATCTCGCCGTCGCCGTGCAGCGCGCGCTCGCCGACGCGGGCATCGAAGTTCCCTTCCCGCAGCGCGATCTGCACATCCGCAGCGACCGATCCGGCCCACCGCCACCTGGACAGGACAAACCGTGAGCGCCGAATTGGCCGCGTCGGTCCACGGCAGGAGGCCACAGTGAGTGCTCGTTCGCGGCTCCGCACACTTTCACGCATTCTGCTGCTGTCCCTCGTCGGTGTCCTCATCGCCGCGGCGGCGGGATGGGGCGTTCTCGCGATCGAATACCGTGCGCCGGTCGACGCCGCGCTGCGCCACCTCCTCGGCGCCGCCCTGGTCCTGTTGGCAGTCGGGGCCGTCGTCGGCCTCTTCGCCCGCCGGGCACGCCGCGCCACCGCCGCGTTCCTGGTCGGTTTCGCGGCGATGCTCGTCTGGTGGTCGCGCATCGAGCCGCGCAACGACCGCGATTGGCAGCCGGACGTCGCCCGCCTCGCCT
Source organism: Binatia bacterium (assembly GCA_050735855.1). Classification (GTDB taxonomy): domain Bacteria; phylum Desulfobacterota; class Binatia; order HRBIN30; family CADEER01; genus JBOHWA01. The sequence continues at coordinate 1,117 of JBOHWA010000445.1, read as the reverse complement.
CCGCCGAAGTGGATGGGGACCGCGTGACGATCCGCAACATTCGCAACAACGACTACCGCAGTGAGACCGACTTCACCCCGCGCTACTACGACAGGACTTTCGACCTGCGGACGCTCGACACCCTGGACATCATCGCCACCTACTGGATGGGCGATGCCATCGCGCACGTGATGGTGAGCTTCGGCTTCAGCGGCAAGGACTACCTCACCGTGTCGATCGAGACCCGCAAGGAGCGCGGTGAGAGCTACTCGACGCTGGCCGGCTTCTTCAGAGAGTACGAGCTGTACTACGTGGTCGCCGACGAGCGCGACCTGATCCGCCTGCGCACCAACTACCGCCACGACCCGCCCGAGGATGTGTACGTTTACCGCACCAAGGCGCCGCCGGAGAACGTGCGCCGCCTCTTCCTGAGCTACCTCAAGGCGATCAACGCGTTGAACGAGCGGCCCGAATTCTACAATACCCTGACGACGAACTGCACGACGACGATTTGGCAGCTCAGCAAGGTCAACCAGCAGAGCCTGAAGCCCAACTGGAAGATCCTGGTGAGCGGCTACCTGCCGCAACTGCTCTACGAGACCGGCCGACTCGATACGCGCCTGCCGTTTGCCGAGCTGCGGGAGCGTTCCCACGTCAACGCGGCGGCGCAGGCCGCGAACGAGGCCGAGGACTTCTCGCAACGCATCCGCGCCAGCGTTCCGATGCCGCCGCCACCCTGATGCCCACGCGCCGCGCCCGCTGGCGCCAGGATCGAGCCGTCGCGGCTCGGGAGTTGACCCTGGAGATGCAGATCCGAATGACCCGCACCGTTCGGTGCCCAGGGCGCAGCGATCACCACCCTCCCTGGACCCGCTGCTGGTCGGGCCTCGCGGCCGGCGCCGCCCTTCTGCTCGCTGGCTGCACCCATATCGGTCCGTCGACCGTCGCCCGCGACCGGTTCGACTTTGCCGCAGCCGTCGCCGAGTCGTGGAAACAGGAGACGCTGCTGGGGATCGTCAAACTGCGCTACCTGGACCTCCCGGTTTTTCTCGACGTCGGCCAGATCGTCAGCGGCTACTCGCTCGAGACCGGCGTCACCCTGACCGGGCAGATCGCGCCGGTGAATCGCGGCGACACC
>JBOHWA010000444.1:0-2306 GCA_050735855.1 Binatia bacterium | reverse complement strand
GCGCAGGGCGCCGGCTGCTTCACTCGCCTGCCCGGCGCGGTTGCGCGCCTCGCCGAGCGCCAGCAGCAGCTCGCCCTGGCGGCGCGGGTCGGCGCCGCGGCTGCACTCCAGCACCTGCAGCGACCGCCCGTAGTGCTCGGCCGCCTCTTCGTAGGCGAGCATGGCCATCGCCTGATGCCCGGCGCGCTCGGCGTACTCGACCGCCTTGTCCTCTTCGCCGATGCTGGCGGCTTCGAAGAAGTGGTGCGCCAGCTCGCTCAGGCGCGCGTCGCGGCTGTCGGCGCCGCGCGCTTCGAGCAGCTGCCCCAGGCGCCGGTGCCAGAGCAGGCGCTGATCGGGCGGCAGCTCCTCGTACAGCGTGTCGCGCACCAGCGCGTGGGCGAAGCGATAGCGCCCGGCGCTGCCCGCCGCACGCACCAGGAGCGCGCGCTCGAGCGGGGCGGCGAGCGCGGCGATGACGGCCTCCGGCGTCTGGTCGCACGCCGCGGCCAGCAGCGTGAGCTCGAACTCGCGCCCGATGACCGCGGCGGCCGCCAGGATGGATCGGCACGCCGGCGCCAGCGGGGCGAGGCGCAGGCGAATGGCGCCGCGCACCCCGTGCGAGATCGGGAAGGCGGACGACGCCGCCAGCTGCCAGCCCGCGGGGTCGGCGGACGAGGCTTGCAGGGCGCGCACGATCTCGTCGACGAAGAACGGATTGCCCTCGGTCTCGCGGTGGAGGCTCTCGGCGACCGCCAGCGGCAACGGGCGGCCGGCGGCCAGCTCGGCAAAGCGACGCACTTCCGCGGCGCTCAGTCCGCCCAAGGGCAGATGACGTCCGCTGCGGCCGAGCCCCGTCAGCAGCTCCGCCACCGCCGGCTCCTGGCGCGCCTCCACCTCGCGGTAGGTGACCAGAGCCAGCAACGGGGCGCCGGCCAGCCCGTGGGCGACGAACTGCAGCAGGCGAAGCGAGGGCAGGTCGGCGCCATGCGCGTCGTCGACGATCAGTAACAGCGGCCTGGCGCGCGCCGCGCTCACCAGGCACGCGCTGGTGGCGTCGAAGAGGCGAAAGCGCGCCGATTCGGCATCGACCCCGCGCGCCGGGCCGGCGCTGGAGGCGAGCTCGGGTAGGATCTGTGCGAGGTAGGGCAGGTCGGTGGGCGGCGCGAGCGCGTCGCCCGCCGCGCCGCGCCCGGCGCGCAGCGCGCGCAGGATCTGCACCCAGGGCCAGTAGGGTGGGCGGCCGTCGGCTTCCCAGCAGCGCCCCCAGATCGGCGTCATTCCCGCGGCCTCGGCGCGCAGCGCCAGCTCGTCGGCGAGCCGCGTCTTGCCGATGCCCGCCTCGCCGACCAGCAGGACGAGGCTGCCGCGTCCGGCCACCGCGTCGCGCAGCGCCGCGTCGAGCTCGCGCAGCTCGCGCTCTCGGCCAACCAACATGCGGCCGCCCTGCTGCATCGGCGCGTTCCTACCATGACGGCACGGCGGCCGTCTGCCGTAACCCCGGAAGTTACGCAATCGCCGTCGAGGTCACGCCCGAGGGTCAAGCAGGGAGGGAGTCGACCATGCAGCAGCAGACGAACGCAGCGTCGGTTGAATGTGGCGTCGAACGGGCGCGTGTCACGGCGCCGGCGCAACGGGTGGCCGCCGTCGTGTGCGCCCTCGCCGTCGCGCTTGCCCTTTCGGCCCTCACCCGGGTCGAGGCGAGCGCGGTCGTGACCATCGACGACCTGGACGATCACGGCGTGCCCGGCGACCCGTCGCGATGCGGCAACGGCGCACTCGACCCGGGAGAGGAATGCGATGCGCCGGCGACGACCTGTGCGGCGCCGTGCCGGCGCGATTGCACCTGCGACTTCTCGAACTGTTGCCAGTGCGAGGGCGCCTGCGCGCAGGCGTTCTTCTGCCCGGTCGAATGTCCGCCCATCCCGGGCGGCCTCTGCGCGCGCTCGGGGGTGTGCGCGGTGCCGTGCCCCTGCGGGGCGACCTGCACGACGCTGGACGGTGTCGTCGGGGCCTGCCAGGCGGCGGACGGCGCGACGGAGTGTCTGTGTCAGCCCGAGCGGCCGCCGCTACCGGACGATCTCGTCGCGCTCGCCCGTCGGCTCGAATCGGTGCCACTCGCCGATGACAGCGGCGACGACACGCCGGCGCCGACCGCCGGCGATGTGGGCCGGCCCGCCGTGGCGCTGCGCCGCGCGCTGCTCGAGCTCGGGCGCCTGCACGCCGCGGCCGACCACCGCACCGAGCGCCCGCTGCGGCGCGCGACCGAGGCGGTGCAGGACGCGTGGCACCACTACGCCGGCGGATCGGCGGATCTCGCGCACCTG
>JBOHWA010000443.1:0-2584 GCA_050735855.1 Binatia bacterium | reverse complement strand
GCGTATGCCCACCGCTCACCGCCAGCACGAACCGCCCGCGCGCCGCCACCGCCGCGCGCGCCGCCGCCGCGATCAGCGCCGCCGCCCGTGCTGCCACGGCGTCGGCATCGGGAAGCACCTCAATCTTCATACGCAAAGACCTTCACCGCGGAGACGCTGAGGGGCGGAGACAGCGTGCTCGAGATGCGTCCCCAAAACCCAGATCCTGACACACCATTTCTTGATTGACTGGCGTGAAGGCAGACGGCGACCTCTCGCTCAAAACTCTCCGCGCCTCTGCGTCTCCGCGGTGAAGTCCTGTCTTTCTCTCTTCCTTCACTTGCCACTCTTCTTCTCCAGGTGGCCGCCGAACTCGTAGCGCATCGCCGACAGGATCTTGTCGGCGAAGTCGGCCTCGCCGCGCGAGCTGAAGCGCTCGTAGAGGGCGGCGGTGAGGACGTGCGCCGGGACGCCTTCGTCGATGCCCGCCTGGATGGTCCAGCGCCCCTCGCCCGAGTCCGAGACGCGGCCGGCGAAGCGCTTCAGCTCGGGATCGTCGACCATCGCGTCGGCGGTGAGGTCGAGCAGCCAGGAGGCGATGACGCTGCCGCGCCGCCAGACCTCGGCGATGTCGGGCAGGTTGAGGTCGTACTGATAGTGCTCCGGCTCGCGCAGCGGCGTGGTCTCGGCGTCGGCGCTCTGCTTCTGCTTGCCGACGTTGGCCTTCTTCAGGATGTTCAGGCCCTCGGCGTAGGCGGCCATGATGCCGTACTCGATACCGTTGTGGACCATCTTGACGAAGTGTCCGGCGCCGTTCGGGCCGCAGTGCAGGTAGCCGTGCTCCGCCGTGCCGCCCTTTTTCTTCTCGCGGCCGGGGGTGCGCGGGGCCGAGTCCATCGGCGGCGCCAGCGTGGCGAAGATCGGATCGAGGTGCTGGACGATCTTCTTCTCGCCGCCGATCATCTGGCAGAAGCCGCGCTCGAGCCCCCAGACGCCGCCGCTGGTGCCGCAGTCGACGTAGTGCAGCCCCTTCTCGGCCAGTTGCTTGGCGCGCCGGATGTCGTCGATGTAGTACGAGTTGCCGCCGTCGATGATGATGTCGCCCTTGTGCAGGCGGGCGGAGAGGTCGGCGAGCGTCTTGTCGACCACCGCCGCCGGCACCATGATCCAGGCGGCGCGCGGCGCGGTCAGCTTCTTGGCGAAGTCGTCGAGCGACTTGGCTCCGACGGCGCCTTCCTTGACCAGCGCCTGCACCGCCTCCGGGTAGACGTCGTAGACCACGCACTGGTGGCCGTCGCGCATCAGACGGCGCACCATGTTGGCGCCCATACGGCCGAGACCGATCATGCCGAGCTGCATGCTACCTCCAGGTTCCGATCCCGGGGTTCCGGGAATCCGTGATCTGCCCTCACGCCGCGCGCAGGGCCTTCATCTTGGTGGCGACCTTGTCGAGCAGCTGGTCGAAGGACTTGACGAAGGCGTCGCGGCCCTGGATCTGCAGCTGCTCGCCGAGCGCGTCGACGTCGACCCCGGCCGCTTCGATGCGCGCCAGCACCGCTTCGGCGTCGCCGCCGTCGGCCGCCATCACACCATCGACCGTGCCGTGATCGGCAACCGCCAGCAGCGTCGCCTCGGGCATGGTGTTGACCGTCTGCGGCGCCGCCAGCGCGGCGATGTAGTACGTATCGGGCAGCGTCTTGCTCTTCGTGCCGGTGCTCGCCCAGAGCAGGCGCTGCGGGCTGGCGCCGGCAGCGGCCAACTTGCCCCAGCGCGGCGTGGCGAGCAGCTCGCGGTAGGCCTTGTACGTGCGGCCGCAGATGGCGAGGCCGAGGCGGTCGCGCAGGCCGTCGGGCAGCTGCTGCGCGGCCACGTCCCAGCGTGAGACGAACAGCGACGCCACCGAGCGCACATCCGGCTTGAGCCCGGCGGCGACGCGCCGCTCGAGGCCCTTCAGGTAGGCGTAGGCGCAGCCGAGGTAGTGCTCGCGCGAGAACAGCAGCGTGACGTTGATCGGCACGCCGGCGAGGATGAGCTCTTCGATGGCGACCAGGCCGGCCGGCGTGCCCGGGACCTTGATGAAGACGTTGGGGCGCGCCGCGGCCGCGTGCAGCTGCTTGGCCTGGACGATGGTGGCGGCGGCGTCGTCGGCCAGCGTCGGCGAGACCTCCAGGCTGACGAAGCCGTCGGTGCCGCCGCTGTGCTCGTGGGCGGAGCGGAAGAGATCGGCGGCGGCGGTGATGTCCTCCAGCGCCACGGCGAAGAACACGTCGAGCGGATCGCGCCCGTCGCGCGCGTGGCGCGCGATCGCCGCGTCGTAGTCGGTACCGTGCCCGATCGCCTGGTCGAAGATGGTCGGGTTGGAGGTCAGCCCGGTGACCGAGAGCTCGGCGATCCATTTGGCCAGCGTCCCGCTGGCGAGCAGCTCGCGGCGGATGTTGTCGAGCCAGACACTCTGGCCGAGCTCGTGCAGCCGATTCAGCGCGTTCATACCTGACCTCCCGCGGAAGGCCCTTAGTACCGCTGAGCTGGCGGGTGCACAATAGCCGGATCGCGCTGTCGCGTGCGGGGATCAGCGTGGAGGGCGCCGGGCCCTCGGCGCCGGGGC